>NZ_JAAAYH010000175.1:0-17216 GCF_018035285.1 Streptomyces sp. MK37H
GTGGCCCGAGCGAGGCTCAGCCCCTCCCGGGCCCGCTCCTCAAGCGCCGGAGGGGCTGAACATCGGCCCCGCTCCTCAAGCTCCGGAGGGGCTGAATCGTGCCCCCGAGCACCGGAGGAGCTGAATCGTGCCCTCAAGCGCCAGGCGGGCTGGTCAGTGCCCGCTCCACTTCCTGGGCCACCTCGGCCGCGTGCATGGGCTTCAGGGGGGCGCCGGCGTCGTCTGTGACATAGAACGCGTCCACCGCGTTGGCACCGAGGGTGGAGACGTGGGCGCTGCGGACCGCGACGCCGGCGTGTTCCAGGGCGCGGCCGATGCGGTGCAGCAGGCCGGGGGCGTCCTGGGCGCGGACCTCGATCACGGTGGCGAGCTGGGAGCTGCCGGGGGCGACCGTGACCCGGGGTGGTGGGGCGTGCGCCCCGCGGCGGCGCGGGTACTTGCGGTAGGCGGCCTCGCGCTCGGCGAGGCGGGCGACGATGTCGAGCGAGCCGTTCAGGGCGCGGAGCAGGTCGTTCCGGAGCCGGGCGGCCTGTGGCAGCGAGCCGTATTCGGCCGCCACCCGCCAGCTCAGCAGCAGCACCCCACCCACGGCGCCCGCCGCGTCCAGCTCGGACGGCAGCTCGACGGCGCGCAGGTCCGCCGCGCGCACCGTAAGGCGGTGCAGGGCGAGGACGCCGGCAGCCGTGGCGAGGACGCCGGACTGGTCGGGGACGGCGATGAGGAGTTCCACGCCGATCGGCTCGGGGCCGGTGGGCCCCTCCTCCGGCGGCCCCTCGGTGGCGTCCGTAAGGAGGCCCGTTTCGCCCGGCGGCAGCGCCTCGGAGCGCGCGTGCAGGGCCAGCACCGGGCCGCCGGTGCGCCATGCCTCGACCGCGAGGCGTTCCTGCTCGGCCGTGGTGTGCTGCGGGGTGGACCAGTCGTCCGCGGGTTCGCCAGCGAGCACCGCCGAGACCCGTTTGACCAGGTCGGCGACGAGGGAGCCGCGCCAGGCGCTCCAGGCAGCGGGGCCGGTGGCGAGGGCGTCGGCCTCGGTGAGGGCGTGCAGCAGTTCCAGGGTGGTGGCGCTGCCGACGGCCTCGGCGACCGAGCGCACCGTGGCCGGGTCGTCCAGGTCGCGGCGGGTGGCGGTCTCGACGAGCAGCAGATGGTGACGTACGAGGGTGGCGAGGACCGCGACGTCCGCGCGGTCGAAGCCGATACGGGCGGCGACATCGCGGGCGATGGTCTCCCCGGCCACCGAGTGGTCGCCGGGCCAGCCCTTGCCGATGTCGTGCAGCAGCGCGGCGACCAGCAGCAGATCGGGGCGGCCGACCCGGCGGCTGAGGGCGCTGGCCCGGACCGCGGTCTCGACCAGGTGCCGGTCCACGGTCCAGCGGTGGACGGGGTTGCGCTGCGGACGGCAGCGCACCCGCTCCCAGTCCGGCAGCAGCCGGGTGATCAGCCCCTCGGCCTCCAGGGCCTCCCACACTCCGACGGTGGACTCGCCCGCGCCCAGCAGCGTGATCAGCTGCTCCCTGGCCTCGGGCGGCCACGGCACGGCCAGCGGCCGGGCGGCGGCGGTCAGCCGCCTTACGGCGTGCGGGGACAGCGGAAGTCCGGCCTGGGCGGCGGCCGCGGCGGCCCGCAGGGGGAGCACGGGGTCGCGGTCGGGGCGTGCGGCGCGGGCCAGCACCACCTCGCCGTCCTGCTCCACCACGCCCTCGGCGAGCGGGCTGCGCTCCCCCGCGTCCGCGCCGCTTCCGGCGCCGCCGCGGCCGCCGAGCAGGGCGCGCAGCCGGGGCCGGGCGGCCGAGCGGGCGCGCAGCACCCGTTCGACCTCGCGCCAGGTGACATCGGACGCGTAGGAGATGATCCGGGCGGATTCGTAGATCTGGCGCAGCAGGGCGTCGGCGTCCAGCAGCCCGAGGGCGCCCGCGACCTGGTCCTGCTCCTGGAGGGCGAGGCGGTCGGTGGCGCGGCCGGTGGACAGATGGAGCGCGTCGCGGGCGTCCAGCAGCCGCCGCCGCGCGTCGTCGAGGCCCTCACGGGGGGCGTCGGCGAGCCAGGAGGCGGCGATGGCGCGCAGCGCGGTGGCGTCGCGGAGCCCGCCGCGGGCCTCCTTCAGATCGGGTTCGAGCAGGAACTGCAGCTCTCCGTGGCGCTCGGCGCGCTCCTGGCACAGCGCGTGGAGCTCGGGCAGCCGCCGCGGGGCCTGGGCGCGCCAGTCGCCGAGGACGGTGGTGCGCAGATCGGCGGTGAGCGCGGCGTCGCCCGCGATGTGGCGGGCGTCGAGCAGGCCGAGCTGGACCTTCAGATCCTCGGCGGCGGTCCCGCGGGCCTCGTCGGGGGTGCGCACGGAGTGGTCGAGGGCGAGGCCCATGTCCCAGACGGGGTACCAGATGTGGTCGGCGAGCGCGGCGAGCGCCGAACGGTCGGCCGAGCCGTCGTGCAGCAGCAGCACATCGAGGTCGCTGCGCGGGGAGAGTTCACCGCGTCCGTAGCCGCCGACGGCCACCAGGGCGACGCCCCGGGCGATCCCCGCCGTCTCCGTCCCGCCGGTGAGCAGTGCGGCCAGCCACTGGTCGGTGAGGTCGGCCAGGGCGGTACGGCGCGGCGGCCCGGACGGCGACTCCTCCTGGAGGAGTCGCAGCCGCGCCGCCGCGTAGCCGCCGGGCCCCGAGTCGGTGGTGTGGGTCGTGGTCTCGAGGCTTTCCGTCAACTCGGCTCCCTGTCCGCGTGACTGGTGGTCCGGAGGGGTCAGAGGGCGTCCGGGCCGCGCTCCCCGGTGCGGACGCGGACCGCGGTCTCGACGGGGACGCTCCAGACCTTGCCGTCCCCGATCTTTCCGGTGCGGGCGGCCTTGACCACGACATCGACGAGGTCATCGGCGTCCTCGTCCTCGACCAGCACCTCTATGCGCACCTTGGGCACCAGGTCGACGGTGTACTCCGCGCCCCGGTAGACCTCGGTGTGGCCGCGCTGACGGCCGTAGCCGCTGGCCTCGGTGACGGTCAGACCCTGGACGCCGAACGCCTGCAGCGCTTCCTTGATCTCGTCGAGCCGATGCGGCTTCACTACTGCGGTGATGAGCTTCACGCGTCCACCTTCTTGTTGTGCGGCTTCTGCGACGCGGACGCGCCGGCCTGGCCCGCAGCGGGCACCGTACTACGCGGGGATCCGCCGACCGCGCTGAAGTCGTAGGCGGTCTCGGCGTGGAACGCCTGGTCGAGGCCGCCGAGTTCGTCGTCCTCACTGGCCCGGAAGCCGATGGTGACGTCGATCAGCTTGGCCAGGATCCATGAGACGGCGAAGGAGTAGAGCAGCACCGTGAAGGCGCCGAGGGCCTGCTTGCCCAGCTGGGTCATGCCGCCGACGCCGTCGGTGGCGAGGACGCCAACCAGGAGGGTGCCGATGAGGCCGCCGACCAGGTGCACCCCGACCACGTCGAGTGAGTCGTCGTAGCCGAGCTTGTACTTGAGGCTGACGGCCCAGGAGCAGACGACTCCGGCCACCAGGCCGATCACGATGGCGCCCCAGGCGTTGACCGCCGCACCGGAGGGGGTGATGGCGACCAGGCCCGCGACCGCGCCGGAGGCGGCGCCCAGGGTGGTGAACGCGCCGTGCCGGATGCGCTCGTACGCGAGCCAGCCGAGCATCGCGACGCCGGTGGCGATCTGGGTGTTGAAGGCCATGTTGGCGGCGGTCCCGTTGGCGGCGAGGGCGGAGCCGGCGTTGAAGCCGAACCAGCCGAACCACAGCAGACCGGAGCCGAGCATCACCAGCGGCAGGTTGTGGGGGCGCATCGGGTCCTTCTTGAAGCCGATGCGCTTGCCGAGCACCAGGGCCACGGCCAGGCCCGCGGCGCCCGCGTTGATGTGGACCGCCGTGCCGCCCGCGAAGTCGATGACCTCCTTCTTGAACAGCCAGCCGTCGGCCTGCCAGACCCAGTGGGCTACCGGGAAGTAGACCACCGTGGTCCACAGGGTGATGAACAGCGCCCAGGCGCCGAACTTGACGCGGTCGGCGACGGCTCCGCTGATCAGCGCGGGCGTGATCACCGCGAACATCAGCTGGAAGAGAGCGAAGGCCAGGACCGGGATCGCGTCGGGCTTCTCACCCCACAGCGACGTCGGCTCGATGCCCTTGAAGCCGATGTGGTCGAGATTGCCCAGCAGCCCGCCGCCGACGTCATCGCCGAAGGTGAGCGAGTAGCCGAACAGCACCCACAGCAGCGAGACGACGCCGAGCGAGATGAAGGACATCATCAGCATGTTCAGGGCGCTCTTCACCCGCACCATGCCGCCGTAGAAGAAGGCCAGGCCAGGGGTCATCAGCATCACGAGCGCGGCGCTGATCAAGACGAACGCTGTATTTGCGCCATTCAATGTGGACGTCTCCTCGAAACGACGGCCCGTGCGGGCAGGACATCGGTGGGCCGGTATTCGCGTCGAGGTTGACGCAGCGCCGTTTCAGCCGATGCCCCTCGATGTTTCACCGCAGTGACGAAGGACGCGGGAGTGTTACGTGGCGGTGAACTGCGGTGGTCGGGCCGGAGCCCTCCGTTACGGTGTCGCGATCATCGCCAGGGCCGCTCAGACGGCCTGGCCGGGACCCGTCGTCTCGGGGGTGTCGGGCATCAGGGTGGCCAGCCGCTCACTGAGATCGGTGATCTCCGGCACGTCGCCGAACTGGCGCACCGCCGTGTCCACGGTCTTGCGCAGCCGGTTGTTGACCCGCTCCGAGCGCACCCGCTTGGCGAGCGGCAGCGCCTCGTGGGCGACCGTGGCGGCCTGCTCGGGCTCCTTCTGGAGGAGGTGGACGGTGGCCATGCCGATCAGGTTGAGCGCATACGAACGCTGGGGTCCGGACTCGTTCTCGGCCTCCTGGCCGAAGAGCCGCACGGCCTTGCGCATCACCGGGTCGGCCATCTTGGCGTAGGTGGGGCTGCGGCCGGCCACATAGGCGAGATCACGGTAGGAGTGGGCGTTCTCCGCGTTGAGCTCGGCCTCGGAGAAGAAGCGGATCCAGTCCGGGTCGCCGTCGCCCCCGGCGCAATCGGCGAAGGTGTCCTCGGCCATCTTCACCGCGCGATGGCACTTGCTGGGCTGGCCCATATTGGCGTAGGCGCGGGCCTCCATCGCATACAGCATGGCCTGGGTGCGCGGCGTGGCGTTCTCCCGGCTGCCGTACTGCGCGAGGTGGATCAGCTCCAGCGCGTCGTCGGGCCGCCCGACGTGGATCATCTGGCGGCTCATGCTGGAGAGGACGTACGAGCCGAGGGGGCGGTCGCCGGACTCCTTGGCGGCGTGGAGGGCGAGCACGAAGTACTTCTGCGCGGTGGGCTGGAGCCCGATGTCATAGCTCATCCACCCGGCCAGCTGGGCGAGCTCGCCCGCGACCTTGAACAGCCGCCGGGAGACCGCGTCCGGATGCGGCTCCTGGAGCAGGTCGGTGACCTCGTGCAGCTGGCCGACCACCGCCTTGCGGCGCAGCCCGCCCCCGCACTGGGCATCCCAGGCGCGGAACATCACGATGGTGGACTCCAGCAGCTCCAGCTCGGGCTCGGAGAGCCGGGAGACCCGGCGGGCGCGCCCGCCGTCGGCCGCCCGGGCGCCGCCGGGCTGTCCGCTCGTCGAGGGCACCAGCCAGCGCTGCATGGGCTCGATGAGGGCGGGGCCCGCGGACAGCGAGAGCGAGGTGCCGAGGAAGCCGCGGCGGGCCAGCATCAGATCGCTGCGGGAGAACTCACCGATCAGCGCGACCGTTTCGGGACCGGCCCAGGGAAGGTCCACCCCGGACACGGACGGTGACCGGTGGACGGCGCGCAACCCGAGGTCCTCGATGCCGACCACACAGCCGAAGCGCTCCGAGAACAGCTCGGAGAGGATCTGCGGAATCGGCTCGCGGGGCTGCTCGCCGTCCAGCCAGCGGCGCACCCGCGAGGTGTCCGTGCTGATGTGATGGGCACCTAACTGCCGCGCTCTGCGGTTGACTTGGCGCGCCAGCTCCCCCTTCGACCAGCCGCTGCGCACGAACCACGACCCCAATTGCGCATTGGGACGCTTCCCAGCACCGCCGCCGCCGTCGCCCACCCGGAACGCCCCCATCCCACGAATCTTCCCGGACCGCCACCAGAATGCCTTCTGTCACGGTCAGTTGTCCCCGGGATACGGCGCATCAACCGTCCGGACGGGGAACCGCCTCATGCCAGTGGCATGTACCGATCCGTACTCCGCCCGTTGTCAGCTCGCATTCGAGCGAGCGCCGCTTCCAGGGACTGTGCACTGAAAGTAATCCTACGATCACGCCTCCGGCGAGGCGGTTCCCGAAAACGCCACCATTCGCCACCCCTTCGAATGAACCCGGTTGCGGCTTCCCACGATTCACTTGACACCGAGGCGACGGGAACAGGTGAAGGGGTGCACGTGGGGGCGCGCGAGTCGCGTCTCACCACCTCCGTGACATCGGAGCGCACACCGCCGCACCTCATCGGCGACGGAGCGTCATCGTGACGCTCCGGCTCGTAACCATCGAGAGCGGGACCCGTTGGAGGGGGCATGGGCTTCACGATCGGCGGCATCCGGGACATGCGGTCCGGCTCACGGCGCCGCGGCCGTACGTCCGAGTCCACGACGGTGGCGGAGTACACCGGGCTGTGGGGCTGGGACGTGGTGCCGGGCGCGCGGGCGGCACGGGGCTCGGGGGGCGGCAGAAACGAATGTTCATGCGGTGACCGGGACTGTCCCTCCCCCGGGGCCCATCCGCTCGCCTTCGCCCCCGGCGTCCCGGCGGGCGCCACGCTGGACGCCGCCGCGGCCGCGTGGGAGCGGGTCCCGGGAGCGGCCGTACTGCTGCCCGTGGGCCGCTCGTTCGACGTCCTGGAGGTCTCGGAGTACGCGGGCGGACACGCGCTGGTCCGGCTGGAGCGGATGGGGCTGCCCCTCGGCCCGGTGGCCGCCACCCCGCACGGGCGCGCCCAGTTCTTCGTCGCCCCCGGCGCCGCCGCCGAACTTCCCGAGCTGCTGTACCGCATGGGGTGGGACGACGCCGACCTCGATCTGCGCTGCCTGGGCGCGGGCGACCACATCACCGCCCCGCCCTCGGACCTCGGCGGCCTCGGACCGGTCCGCTGGCTGCGCCCGCCGACCCTCGACACCGCGGGCCGCCCGCCGCACGCCCGGCTGGTGCTGGGGACCCTGGCCTATTTGAGCCATCGGGCCGGGGGCTGAAGGCGGCTCGCCCCTTGCGTGCGAACGCCGGACGGGCCGGGAGTTCAACCCGGCCCGTCCGGCGCGATACGGGTGATCCCCCACCACCGGCCTCAGCCGCCGATCAGCGCGTCGACGAACGCCTCCGGCTCGAACGGCGCGAGGTCGTCCGCGCCCTCGCCCAGGCCCACCAGCTTGACCGGAACGTTCAGCTCACGCTGGACCGCCACCACGATGCCGCCCTTGGCGGTGCCGTCCAGCTTGGTCAGCACGATGCCGGTGATGTCCACCACCTCGGCGAACACCCGCGCCTGCACCAGGCCGTTCTGCCCGGTCGTGGCGTCCAGGACCAGCAGCACCTCGTCCACCGCGCCGTGCTTCTCCACGACCCGCTTGACCTTGCCCAGCTCGTCCATCAGACCGGTCTTGGTGTGCAGCCGCCCCGCGGTGTCGATAAGGACGACATCCGCGCTCTCGGCGATGCCCTCCTTCACCGCGTCGAAGGCGACCGACGCCGGATCGCCGGCCTCCGGCCCCCGGACCGTACGGGCACCGACCCGCTCGCCCCAGGTCTGCAGCTGATCGGCGGCGGCCGCGCGGAAGGTGTCGGCCGCGCCGAGCACCACCGACTTGCCGTCGGCCACGAGCACCCGGGCCAGCTTGCCGGTCGTGGTCGTCTTACCGGTGCCATTGACGCCGACGACCATGACGACACCCGGCTTCTCCTCACCGTTCGCGCCCACACCGCTCTCGGTGTGCACCGAACGGTCGGCCTCGGTGCCGATGAGGTGCAGCAGCTCCTCGCGCAGCAGACCGCGCAGCTCGTCGGGCGTACGGGTGCCCAGCACCTTCACACGCTCCCGCAGTCGCTCGACCAGCTCCTGGGTCGGCGCCACACCGACGTCCGCGGTCAGCAGCGTGTCCTCGACCTCCTCCCAGGTCTCGTCGTCGAGGTGCTCCCGGGACAGCAGCGTCAGCAGCCCCTTGCCCAGAGTGTTCTGGGAGCGGGACAGCCGGGCGCGCAGCCGGACCAGCCGGCCGGCGGTCGGCTCCGGGACCTCGATCGGCGGGACCTCGGGCGCGGCGGGAGCGGGTGCCTCCGCGGTCGCGGCCCCGGCGCCCGGAAGATCCACCTCCTCGATGGTTCTGCGTGGTTCCTCACGCGGGGTTTCGGCCTCCTCACCGACGTGCGGTTCGGCGGGCGGCGCGGTGACGGTGGGGCTGCTCGGCGGGGGCGGGGGCAGCCGCTTCTTCTTGCGGCCGCTGATCACGAGCCCGCTGATCGCGGCGACCGCGACCACAGCGATGACTACGGCAAGGATGAGGTATTCCATAACGCCCCCCAGTATCAGCCACGAGGGGGAGCGAGTCATTCGCCTCCCAGCCCGGCCTGCCGGGCGCGCACGATCGCCTGGGCGCGGTCGTGCACCTGGAGCTTGGCGAAGATCGATCCGACGTGATTGCGCACCGTCTTGTCCGTCACCACCAGCCGCTGGGCGATCTGGCGATAGCCGAGCCCGGCCGCGAGCAGATCCAGCACCTCCAGCTCCCGGGCGGTCAGCGTCGGGAACGCCTCCTTCGCGGACGCCGAACCCGACGCGCCGACCAGCGCCCCGAGCCGCTCGGCCATCCGCGGGCTGAAGACCGCGCCGCCGCGCGCCACGGTGTGCAGCGCCCGCAGGATCTCGTCCCGGCCCGCGCCCTTGAGGAGATAGCCGCGGGCCCCGGCGCGCAGAGCGGCCAGCAGGCTGTCGTCGTCCTCGGACATCGTCATGACCAGCACCCGGATCTCGGGGTGATCGCACAGGATCCGCCGGGTCGCCTCCAGCCCGGACCGGCCCGGCAGCGCGAGATCCATCATCACCAGATCCGGGCCGGTGCGCACGGCCTCGGCCATCGCCCCGTCCGCGCAGGCCGCCTGGCCGACGACGGTGAACGCGTCATCGAGATTGACGGCGGCGGCCAGCCCCTCCCGAAAGAGGGGATGATCGTCCACCAGCAATACTCTCCACTGCGACACGCTTCGCTTGCCTTTCTTCTCTGAGGCTCGGTTCGCCTCCGGGGCGCAAAAGTCTCCCCAGCTACCGCTGGGAGGTGCCCCAGCCGGAAGACCCAAGCGGCAAGAAGCTCTGCGGCGCCCCTTCCGCGCCAAGGCGGGGCCCGGTCAGAAGACCCTGTGCCCAAAAGCCTTACCGCGCACGGCTCATCGATCTGCTGGTCTTGAGGAGGGCCCGGCAGGCCTCGTGGCCCGTGGGTTTCCGGTGTTCCTCCGGGTTGCCGTGTTCGCCGGGTCCGGCGAGGGGCAGCACCGCGTGGACCACCGTGCCGGTCGCCGATCCGGTCACCGAGCAGGAGCCGCCGATCTCCTCGGCCCGTTCGGTGACCGAGGCGAGGCCGACGCCGGGCACCGCGGTCTCGCGCAGGCCGCTGCCGTCGTCGGTGACCTTGACCTCGAGGGTGTCCGGGCCCGCGGTCAGCTCGACGCTCACCTGGCGTGCCCGGGCGTGCCGTACGGCGTTGGTCAGCGACTCCGCCGCGATCCGGTACGCGGCCGTCTCCACGCCCGGCGACAGCGGGGGCAGTGCGGCGGGGCGGCTGGCCACGCTGACCCGCAGGCCGGCGACGCCCAGCCGGTGCGCCAGGTCGCGGACCGCACCGGCGAGTCCGCGCTCGGCCAGCGCGGCCGGGGCGAGGCCCGCGGTGATCCGCCGGACCTCGACCAGGGCCTCGGCGAGCGTCTCGGCGGCCTCGCACAGCTGCGGGGTGGCGGGGTGGCCGGGCGGGC
Source organism: Streptomyces sp. MK37H (assembly GCF_018035285.1). Lineage (NCBI taxonomy): Bacteria > Bacillati > Actinomycetota > Actinomycetes > Kitasatosporales > Streptomycetaceae > Streptomyces > Streptomyces sp. MK37H. The sequence continues at coordinate 9,973 of NZ_JAAAYH010000175.1, forward strand.
AGGAGGTCTGGGCGATGTCCAGGCGCAGCCTTACGGCGGCCAGTTGGGGGCCGAGTCCGTCGTGGATCTCCCGGCGCAGTCGGCGGCGCTCCTGTTCGCGGGCGAGCACCAGGCGCTCGCGGGCGGCCTGGGCCTCCTCGGCCAGGCGCAGCGCGGCGAGCGCGGGGGCGGCCTGGTCGGCGAGGAGGGAGAGCAGTCCGCTGTCGCGTTCGGCCGGGGTGCCGGAGCCGTCGCGGGAGACCTCCAACCGGCCTACGGTGCGGCCGTGGTGGCGCAGCAGAAACGTCTGGACCGGGCCGGTCAGCGGGGCCCCCGCGGAGGCCAGCCGCCGGGGCCCGGCGCGGGTGTCGACGCTGACGGCGGCGCCCGAGACGCCGAGGTCCTCCACGGCGCTGCGGCAGATCTGCTGGGGCACCTCACCGGGGTGCGGGGCCTGTTGCAGCCGTACGGCGAGGGCGCTCACGGCTTCGTGCGGGCGGGCCCGGGGCCCGTAGAAGGCACGCTCGACGCAGAGGGTGAGCTTGCGGGCGCTGGGCCGCAGCCCCCAGCCCAGCACCAGAGCGCATCCAGCGGTGACGGTCGTGGCCCCGCTGCGTACCGAGGGGAGTCCGGCCTGGACGGCGACGACCGCGCAGACCACCACGGCGGCCAGCGAGGTGAGCACGAAGGCGCGGGCGAGGCGGTGGCTGGTGGAGCGGTCCAGCCGCCATATGCCGGTGCGGGCGACGCCGAGGCAGATCGCGGCGGCCCATACGGCGCTGCCGACCGTACGGGCCACGATCGTGGGCACGCCCTCGCCCCACTGGGACAACAGGAGCGAGACGCAGGCGGGGTAGGCGGTGGCAAGCAGCGCCCAGTCACGCCGCTCGGCGCCGCGCGAGAGGGCGGCGCGGCAGCACAGGGCGGCCGTCACGGCCGCGGCGACGCTGCGCAGCACCCAGGGTTCGGCCTCGGCGTAGGCGTCGAGGTGGTCGAAGGCCCACTGGCCGCTCGCGGTGGAGAACGCCGGGTTGGCCACGGAGCCCACCCGGGGCTCGCTGATCAGCCACAGCCCCGCGTACCCCAGCCAGTAGCCGGACGCGCCCAGGCTGATCACCCACCACTGCCACCGCCGTCGCCCGCCCCGGGGGAACAGCCACAGCGGCAGCAGCAGTACGGTCAGCGGACGGCAGGCCATCTTGGCGGCGGCGAGCAGCAGGGACAGCACGGCGCCCGTGGTGCCCAGGTCGGCCAGGCCCAGCAGTCCGGCAGCGGCCGAGGGCAGCAGCCACAGGCCGCCGGCCACCAGCAGGACGCCGCCGTAGCGCCGGGCCGAGCGCTCGGCGAGCAGCAGCACGCCGACGCCCAGCACCGGGACGCCCACGGCGACCCTGGTCAGCACAGCGGCGCCCCGGGGGTGGGGGTAGGCGAGCGCGAGCCACTCGTCGTTGACCCGCAGCAGCCCGGCCACCCATCCGGCCAGGACCACCACGATCAGTGCCGATACCCCGCCCGCGGCGCGCACGGCACGGTCCTTCGGCAGTGCGGCCTGTCGCATCTCAACCGGTGGCCGGCCCGGCGGTCAGGGCGCGCGCCGCGCCGGAGCCGCCGCCTCTGACCCACAGCGTGACGTAGTTGTCGTTGCGGCCGGGGCGGCATTTGTACTCGGCCCACTTGTGCCGTTCGACACCGGCCTTGCCCGAGCGCTTGCAGGCCGCGGTGGTGTCGTAGTGCCCCGCCTCCCGCCAGTCGGTGTCGGCGGACGTGGCGGCGTGGGAGGAGGCGGTGGCGGGGGAGGCGGCCGCGGTCCACATGACGGCCCCGGCGCTCAGGCCGAGGGCGATCGCCGTGCGGATTCGGGTAGGGCGCATGGTCGTTCTCCTTGTGTCTCGCCCCGAGCACTACCCGCCGCCGCGGCCGTGAAGTGCGCGGATGCCCCGGCCCACCCGAACCAGTGACCCCCTAGCACCCCCGTTTCCATCGGCGGCGGGATCGGGTGCTCATCCCACGAGCAGCAGTACGGCGACGGCGATCGTCTCCGCCTCTCCGTAAGGCAGTCCGAAGCGCATCAGGGCGAGCATGACGGGCTGCGCCGCCCAGACCTCCAGCGTGTCGAGGAAGTTCGCGAGCCGGTGGGCGTAGCGGCGCACCATCGCGGTCTCGCGGGGGCTGAGCCGGCTGAGCAGCTTGGCCAGCAGCGCGCCCCCGTGGCGGAGGGCGGTCACCAGCAGCCGCTGCCGGATGAGCCGCGCCGCCTCGGGGTCGGGACCGGTACCGGCGCCGTCGCCGTCGCCGGAGAAGAGCGTGGCCTTGGCGGATTCCAGGGGCCCGGGGTCGCCGGCGGTCTGCCGGACCCGGGTGATGAGGTCGTCGATGTCGGCCGCGGTGATGAGCGATTCCCCCGTGCTGATCGTCACGCGCCCCTCCTGAGTTGGCGTATGCGGACTGCGGCCCATGGGGCGGGCCGACCCTCACCATCGGCCGCCCCGCGTCCCAGGCACATGAGTCATCCGCCCCGGCCGTGCCCGTGCGGTGGGCCGAACGGGCCATGGAGGTAGCTATTTGACGGTCCGTCAGTTACGGTCCCGCTGCCGCGTCCCATGACGAAGGAGGACATCCGCCATGCCCGTCACGGTCGTACGCCTCAACCTCGTCGATCCCGACGCGACCCCGCGCGGCCTGTCCGAGCGGTACCGCGCCGCCCTGGAGATGGCGGCCTTCGCCGATGAGCGGGGCGTCTCCACCCTCCAGACCGAGGAGCACCACGGGTCCCCCGACAACTGGCTGCCCGCCCCGCTGGCCTTCGCGGGCACGCTGCTGGGCGCCACCCGCCGGATCACCGTCACCGTCTCGGCGCTGATCGCGCCGCTGTACGACCCGCTGCGGCTCGCCGAGGACCTCGCCGTGCTGGATCTGGCCAGTGGTGGGCGGCTGATCACGGTGGCGGGGATCGGCTACCGGCCGGAGGAGTACGCGGCCCTGGGCACGGACTGGAAGCGGCGCGGCGCGCTCCAGGACGAGGCGCTGGAGACGCTGCTCGCGGCCTGGACGGGCGAGCCCTTCGAGCACCGGGGCCGCACCGTCCGGATCACCCCGCGCCCGTACACCCGGCCGCATCCGCCGCTGCTGATCGGCGGCAGTTCTCAGGCGGCGGCCCGCCGCGCGGCCCGCCTGGGCCTGCCGTTCTTCCCGAGCGCGCATCTGCCCGAACTGGAGGCCTACTACCACGCGCGGCGGGAGGAGTACGGCACCGAGGGCTGGTGTCTGATGCCCCCGGCGGCCACCCCGCTGCTGCATCTGTCCGAGGACCCGGACCGGGCCTGGGAGGAGTACGGCACCCATCTGCTGTACGAGGCGCGCAGATACGCGTCCTGGCAGCAGGGCACGGTGCGCTCGGCGGTGCGTTCACGGGCCGATGACGTGGTGGCGCTGCGCCGTGAGGGCGTCTACCGCATCGTCACCCCGGAGGAGTGCCTGGCGCTGGCGGAGGAGGGCGGCGAGATGGCGAGCCTGGTGCTCCATCCGCTGTGCGGCGGGATGCCGGTCGAGGAGGGCTGGCGGTCCCTGCGGCTGTTCGCGGAACGAGTGCTGCCCCGCCTCAAGGACTGAGGCGGGGCAGTTCTCCTGTGCGAGGAGTGGGCGGCGGGGGGATTTAGCCCATCTCCTCCAACGCCTTGCCCTTGGTCTCCGGCACCCACTTGAGGATGAACGGGATCGAGAGCAGGGCGAAGGCCGTGTACATGATGTACGTACCCGACAGGTTCCAGTCCGACAGGCTCGGGAAGCTCGCGGTGATGGCCCAGTTGGCGATCCACTGGGCGGAGGCGGCGACGCCGAGGGCGGCGGCGCGGATCTTGTTCGGGAACATCTCGCCGAGCAGGACCCAGACCACCACGCCCCACGAGAGGGCGAAGAAGAGCACGAAGGAGTGGGCCGCGATCAGCGCCAGGACACCCTCCGTGCGCGGCAGCTTGCCGTCCACCAGGTGCGCCGAGAAGGCCCAGGCCACCAGGCCAAGGGAGACCGCCATGCCCACGGAGCCGATGAGCGCGAGCGGCTTGCGGCCGATCCGGTCGACGAAGATCATCGCGATCACGGTGCCGAGGATGTTGATGATCGACGTGGTGAAGGAGTAGAAGAACGAGCTGCTCGGGTCGACGCCGACGGACTGCCACAGCGTCGAGGAGTAGTAGAACGCCACGTTGATGCCGACGAGCTGCTGGAAGACCGAGAGCCCGATGCCGATCCAGACGATGGGCAGCAGCCCGAACCGGCCGCCGAGGAGGTCCTTGAAGGTCGACTTCTCCTCGCTGCGCATGGCGTGGTCGATCTCGGCGACCCGCACATCGAGGTCCACGGTCTTGCCCTCGACCTCCTCCAGGACCTGCTTGGCCTGGGCGGTGCGGCCGACGGAGATCAGGAAGCGGGGCGACTCGGGGATGGCGAAGGACAGCAGCCCGTAGAGGACGGCGGGGATGATCATGACGCCGAGCATCCACTGCCATGCCTCCAGGCCGGCGATCTGCCCGCGCTGGTCGCCGTCGGCGAGGTTGAGGATGCCCCAGTTGACGAGCTGGGAGATGGCGATGCCGACGACGATCGCGGCCTGCTGGAACGAGGCGAGCCGGCCGCGGTAGGCGGGCGGGGCGACCTCGGCGATGTAGGCCGGGCCGATCACCGAGGCCATGCCGATGCCGACGCCGCCGAGCACCCGCCAGAAGGCCAGGTCCCACAGCGAGAAGGGCAGCGCCGAGCCGACCGCGCTGATCGTGAAGAGTGCGGCGGCGATCTGCATGACGCGGATCCGGCCGATCCGGTCGGCTATCCGGCCCGCGGTGGCGGCGCCGATGGCCGAGCCGATCAGGGCGATGGCCACGACCTGGGCGAGGGCCGCGGAGCCGATGTCGTACTTGCCGCGGATGGCTTCGACCGCTCCATTGATCACCGAGCTGTCGTAGCCGAAGAGAAAGCCGCCCATCGCGGCGGCTGCGGTGATGAAGATGACGTGGCCGAGGTGATCCGGCTGGGCCTTACGGCCCTCGGCTCCCTGTGCCTGCACGGTGGTGGACAACGTGAACTCCTGACGCCCGCCCGGCAGCGCTGCCGGACGTGGGGGAACGGCTGACCCTTCCAGCGGAGGCTCCTGAGGCGTCGACCACCACTTGAAGGTAAAAGCAACGTTGCAGAGACTATTCCTTCAAGTTTCGAAGTCAATAGGGTGTGACGAAGAAATCGTTCCAGCACGCCGACACGCAGGGGCAGGCCTTGACTTCAAGTATTGAAACGGTCACCGCAAGCGCTGGCTGATGACCTTCGAGACGCCGTCACCCTGCATGGAGACGCCGTACAGCGCGTCGGCGACCTCCATCGTCCGCTTCTGGTGGGTGATCACGATCAGCTGGGAAGCCTCCTGGAGCTCCTGCATGATCCGGATCAGCCGCTGCAGATTGGTGTCGTCGAGCGCCGCCTCGACCTCGTCCATCACATAGAACGGGCTCGGCCGCGCCTTGAAGATCGACACCAGCAGGGCCACGGCGGTCAGCGAGCGCTCACCGCCCGAGAGCAGCGACAGCCGCTTGACCTTCTTGCCCGGCGGCCTGGCCTCCACGTCCACGCCCGTGGTCAGCATGTTCTCGGGGTCGGTCAGCACCAGCCGCCCCTCCCCGCCCGGGAACAGCCGCGAGAAGACGCCCTCGAACTCGCGTGCGGTGTCCCGGTACGCCTCCGTGAAGACCTGCTCGACCCGTTCGTCGACCTCCTTGACCACCTGGAGGAGATCCGCCCGGGTCTTCTTGAGGTCCTCCAGCTGCTCGCTCAGGAACTGATGCCGCTCCTCCAGCGCCGCGAACTCCTCGAGCGCCAGCGGATTGACCTTGCCGAGCTGCTGGTACGCGCGCTCCGCGGCCTTCAGCCGCTTCTCCTGCTGCGCTCTTACGTACCGCACCGGCTGGTTGCGCGGATGCTCCGGATCCTCCGGCAGCACCTCGCCCTCGGCGGGCGGGGACGGCGGGACGAGCTGGTCGGGGCCGTATTCGGCGATCAGCCCGGCCGGTTCGACGCCCAGCTCCTCCAGTGCCTTGGTCTCCAGCTGCTCGATCCGCATCCGCTTCTCGGCACCCAGCACCTCGCCCCGGTGCACCGAGTCGGTCAGCTTGTCCAGCTCGCTCTTGAGGTCACGCCCGTGGCCGCGGGCGGCGTCCAGCTCCCGCTCGCGCTCGGCCTTGGCGCGCTCCGCGGCGTCCCGCTCCCGCTCGGCCCGTACCAGCGACACCTCGACATGCGCCAGCAGCTGACGGGCGCCGGAGGCCACGGCCGAGGCCACCTCGGCCTCATGGCGCAGCCGGGCGCGCCGCTGCTCAGCGCGCGTCCGGGCCTCGCGCTCGGCGCGCGCGCCCCGGTCGAGCGCGTCGGCCCTCCCCGTGAGCCCCTTGACGCGCTCCTCATGCGTACGGACCTGGAGCCGTGCCTCCATCTCGGTCTGCCGGGCGTTCGCGCCGTCGGCCGCCAGCCGGTCGCGTACGGAGGTGTCGGGCTCCTCCTCGCCCGGCTCCTCCTCCGCCACGGCCAGCCGCTCGGCGAGCTCCTCGGCCTCCTCGGTCGCCCGCTCCAGCGCCTCCTCGGCCCTGGCGACGGCCGCGGCGCTCCGCTCGGCCTCCCCGGCGGCCCCGCGCGCCTGCCCGGCCAGCCGGCCCAGCGACTGCGCGACCCGCGACTTCTCCCGGTCCGCCGTGCTCCGGCGGCCCGCGAGTTCCTCGACGAGCGCCAGGCACTCCGCCCGCCGCTCCTGCGCCGCGCGCTGCGCCCTGGCCAGCTCCTCGCACCGTACGGCCAGCCGCTCGAGCTCCGCCGCGGCCTCGTCGACGGACGCCTGCACCTCCAGCAGCGTGGGCGCCCCGGCGGACCCGCCCTGCGCGAAGTGCGCCCCGAGCAGATCGCCCTCGGCGGTCACGGCCGTCAACTCCGGCCGCCGCGCGAGCAGTTCCTCGGCCTCGTCCAGGCTCTCGACCACCACCATGCCGTCGAGCAACCGCCTTACGGCGGGCAGCAGCGCCGCGGGCCCAGCCACCAAATCCACCACCCGCGGCAACGCTTCGACGGCCGCGGCCTTCCCGCTCCGCTCGTCCCCGGGCGCGGCCCCCTCTCCCCCGGCGGGCTGCGGCACCCGCGCGGATACGGCCGCCGCGGACGCCCCACCGGCGGCGGCGACCGTGGCGCCGGGCTCGGTCGCGGCCGGGGCGCCGCCGGACGCCGTAAGGGCGTCGGAA
>NZ_JAAAYH010000176.1:0-17152 GCF_018035285.1 Streptomyces sp. MK37H
CCGCGAGCACCAACCGCTGCCGTGCGTGCCCCACGTCCACCGGCGTCCCGTCCCGCCACACCGTTATGGCACCGAGCACGCCGAATCGCGCCCCCATGCGTTTTCCCCCGTTGTGTCGTAGCCCCCGCGCCGACCACCTGTGGATGACAGTCGGCGCAATACCGAGTCAACAACTCCCTAAGGTACGGGGAGGACTTCCCGGTATGGAAGGGACATCACGACGGGGAACGCGAGCCGGACGCGGGGGGGCACCTTCTATCGCCCGGGTGCGCCCTTCATACGCCCCGGGCGGCCGGCGCCGCGCCGATCGCCTTCGACACCAGCCCCGGCAGATCCGCGAGGGAGTCCCGGATGATCGCCTGCTCCATGGCGAGGACGTCCGCTCCCGGCCTGATACCCAGCTCCTCGGCCAGTACGCGCCGCAACTGCCGGGCCGCACCGAGCGCGTCGGCACGGCGCCCGGTCAGACACAGCGCGATCATGAGCTGATGGCGGAAGGACTCGCGCAGCGGGTGGGCCGCGACCAGGATCTCCAGTTCGGGTACGACCTCATGGGCGTGTCCCTGGTGCACTTCGGCCCACACCCATGCCTCGGTGGCCAAGAGCCGCGTCTCCTCCAGCCGTACGAGTTCGGCCGTGATCGCGGGGAGGTCCGGCACATCGGCGAGCAGCGGCCCGCGCCACATGTCCAGGGCCCGCCGCAGCCCCTCCGCCGCCTGCCCGGTCCGCCCTTCGGTCAGGGCCCCGCGCGCCACCCTCGCGAGCGCCGTGAAGCGGTCGGCGTCCAGCTCACCGGAGTCCACCGCCAGCCGGTAGCCAGGCGGGCTGGTGAGCAGCCGGCTTCCGCACCGCCCCGCCGGGCATCGCTCCGGCGGGGGCGCGGGGAGTGCGCGCCTGAGCCGGTGGACGTACTGCTGGACCAGCTTGGGCGCGGACTTCGGCGCGCCGCCCGGCCAGAGCTGCTCCAGCAGTTCCCCGGCCGGCACCGTACGGCCTGCGTTGACGAGCAGTGTGGCCAGCAGCGCACGGCACTTGGCCTGGCTGACCATGCGGAAGGCGCCGTCCGGTCCCCGGATCTCCAGTGGCCCGAGGATGCGGTAGCGCACCGGTGCCGGGATCATCGGCGTCCACCGTGACGGCGCCCGTCGCATCCGCCGTCGGCTCCGGGGGCAGCGAGGGTGAGGACGTCGGGCACCCGGTCCGGTGCGGCCACACGCAGCAGTCCGTATCCGATCCCGGCCGATCCGGTCATCAGTCCGGGGGTGGTCACTCCCATCGGGACGCCGGGACGGACGTCCCCGGCCAGCACCCGGTCGGCCACCAGGCGCGCCACGCGGGGGCCGAGGTCGTCGGTCTCCCCCAGCGCGGGACCGGCCGCGAGCAGCGCCGCCACCAGCCCCAGATCCCCGTGGCACAGCGAGTCGTTGCCCAGTCCCGTGCGGACGCCGTCCCGCAGCAGGTCGCCGCGGACGGTGTCGGCCGCGATGCGCAGGTCCTCCGCGAGGAGCTCATGGGCATCGGCGAGCCCCTCGACGCCGAGCAGCGCCGCCCGGACCAGCCCGATACCGGCGGCACCGTGACACCAGGCGTCCATGAAGGATCCCCGCGGCACGATGCTGCGCAGATCCGGCCAGTTGCCCCGGCCGGGGTCCAGGCCGTGGCGTTCGAACCGGAGCGCCTCCTCGCACAGCCGGTAGTGGTGGTCCTCGCCGGTCAGCTCGGCCGCGCGGGCCAGGGCGAGGGCGAAGCCGCTCGCCCCGTGGGACATTCCCAGCAGCGGCCGGTCGGGGTCGACCGCCGTCCGCCAGGCCGCTCCGCCGGTCACCTCGGTCGCCGCCTTGGCGAGTGTGGCGGCGGCGAGCCGCAGGGCGTCCGCGGTGCGCTCGTCCGGGCGCGTCCGGTGGAGCGCGGCCAGGGCCAGCGCCGCCCCGGCCGTTCCCTGGACCACATCGAGTTCTCGGTCGCCCTCGAACCGCCCGGCCAGCTCGGGAACCAGCGCGGCGGCCGCGTCGAGCAGTTCGGGCGTGTCCCACAGGGCGGCCAGATGGGTGAGCGTGTAGACGGCGCCGCCCAGTTCGCCGAATCCCCCGATGCTTAAGCTGAAACGAAGGTGACGGCCACGGTCGGGGCTGGTCAGCGAGTCCGCAAGCGATTGCGCGATGCGTTCGGCCACCTCCCGGTACCGCTGGTCCCCCGTCATCGAGCCGAGGTGCGCGAGGAACAGCGCGATACCGCTCACCCCGTCGTAGAGGCTGATCCCGGCGGGTCCCGCGCGCCAGTAGCGCTCCCCCACGACATTGAGCGACAGCCAGTGCGGGGGCTGGTCGTCGGTGCCGTGCACCGCGGTGTCGAGCAGCTCGTCCGCTAGGGCGGTCGCGGCCCGCAGGGCGAGCCGGGTGTCGAGGGGGCGGTCGGGCAGCTCCCGCGGTCGGGGGGCGGTCCGCGTCCGGGTGCCGAAGGTGAGGCCCGTCAGTGACGCGTCGATGCACCACTTCTGGCGGCGCAGATCGGTCGGGCCCATGCGGCGGATCTTGGCGCGCACCGCCTCCATCCCGGAGGTGGCCAGGAAGTCGCGGACGACAACACCGTCCGCGTCACACAGGTCGGTGGCGGACGGCGTGGTGTGGTAGGTCGGCACATCGAGCCGGGCCAGCTGGCGCTGCTCGCTGGTCAGCAGCTCGATCCGGCCCTCGACGCCCCGATGCCCGTCGGCGAGGCCGGCTTCGAGCACATACTCCCAGTCCAGCGAGTCGCGCAGGACGTCCGGGTGCATCGACTCGGCGAGGATACGGCTGTAGACCGAGGTCGGCCGGGGCACATGGCGCACGGCGTCCTCGGCGAAGGCGGCGATCGGGCCGTCCTCGGCGAGCAGTTCGTCCCGCTCCCGTTCGATGAGCCCGTAGGCGGACTCGAAGCCCTCCGCCAGGGATCGGCGGTACCGCAGCGGATCGACGGATGTTCCGCCCACGGAGGCCCGGTTGGCCGCGCCGGCGATGGGCATTCGCTCGCGCACCAGCCTCATCTCGTCGGTGCCCTGGCCGGCGTAGGTCGGCAGCACGCTCGGTGAAAGCTGGCCGCCGCCGCCCGCGAGCCCGCTGATCTCCGCGTCCCGCCAGCCCGAGTCGTCCACCTCGATGATCCGCTCCGGCAGCAGCCCGATGCCCAGGACGGAGTCGTTGAGGACATCGGGCACCGCGCCGGCGATCCGCAGGACGGGGTCGACCACCGCTCGGGACCGCCCGAGGAAGGTGGCCTCCAGGTCGACGAAGACGGGGTGCTCCCCCGCCGCGATCAGGTTCTGCAGATGCAGATCCGCGCCGCAGATGGCGTGGAACAGGGCCAGCTGGGCGCCTTGGCGCCAGAAGAACCGGTCGGCCTCGGCCTCGTCGGCGCACGTCCCGGAGGCCACGTGCTCCACCCATCCGTACCCGGGCCGGGACAGCACCTCCACGGTGCGCAGCGGATGGCGCAGCCCCCGGTCGTTGAGCCGGGCGAGCAGGTCGTTGAAGTGGCGCTCGACGGCGACCGACCGCGGTTTGTAGACCAGCTTCGTACTGTCGGAGAGGGTGAACAGCGCGACCGACCGGCCGCCGTTGTGGGTATCACCGGCGCCGAAGCCGATATCCGTCACATCGCCGAGACCACGCCAGGAGCCACCGAACACCGCGCGCAGCCGGGGCAGATCGGCCAGGAAGCGCTCGGCGAACTCCTGCCTCACATCGATCCAGTGGCGCAGCGAAGCCACCAGTTCACGGGCCAGCACGGGGTATTCGGACAGGATCTCCAGCGCCCGCCCTGGGGTGCGGACCGTGGCCATGAACGAGGCGAACCGCTCCTCAGGGGTGGCGCCGGCCAGCTCCCCGGTCACCCTGGCCACATTGAGCTCCAGAACCAGGGCACGGGACACCATGCCGGAGATCGTTTCCAGGGGCGGGAGGAGGAGGGGATGGTCCGAAGGCAGCCCGGGCACCCGGCGCCGAAGTTCCCCCCGGGCCCAGCGCAACAGCGGGAGGACGAGTTCGGCCGGGCCGAGCCCGGGGCGATGGCCGTGGTCATGGCCGGGACTGTCGGTCGCCGCGTGGACATGGCCCCGGACGTCGTCGTCGCCGTCGGAGGTGCGATGACGCCATGCCTCGGCGATCACCGTCAGCCACTCCGGTGCGGGCAGCCGCCCGGCGAGCGACTCCGCGGGCTCGCCCAGCAGGGTGATCAGCTCCTCCTCGGTGACGCCCGTGGCTGTCCAGCGCTCCAGCGGGTCCACGCCGGTGGTGGGCCTTCCGGCGGAGCAGAGGATGCCGCTGCGCCACAGCTCCAGGCGGCGCAGCCCGTGCGCACGCTGCTCGGCGGTGGCCGCCGGAGCGCCCGGCCACCGGTCGTGCAGGGGCACGCCTCGCCACCACGTCGTCGAGTTCAGGATGTCCTGCTGCCGATTCCTCACTTCTCCCCCTCTTTTGATGGCCCTGTCGCCCGCTATGGCCCTGTCGCCGTGGAGACGGCCCGGTTGCGATCCGATCCGGCGCGGGCCCCGTGGGGCCCGCGCCGGAATGACTCATGGGTCACCGCGTCCGAGGACGCACCGGGTCAGCCACAGAGCCAGTCACAGGTGAAGCAGGTGCGGCAGGTCTTGTGACCGCACGTCACCCAGGTGTCGGTGAGCCCCCCGCCCACGACGTTGCCCAGCCGCTGGTCGGTCAGCTCGATGGCACCCGCCGGGTGGGCGGGCAGCGCGCTGAGCTCCTCGGAGCTCAGCCCGGCGCGGAAGACCGGGTCCTTCCATGCCTTGGTGGTCCGGTTCATGGTTCCTCCGTTCGACGTTCACTCATCAGTTCGTTCATGGACGTCACTCCGGTCGGCCCGGTGTGACACCGCCAAAACTGGGTGAACGAGTTGGCCGGGAACCTTGCGAAAACCTTATGCCGCCGCGCCTCGCGGTGCCATCCGCGCCGGTCAGCGGCGAAATGAACCGGCGGTGAACCAGGACCGAACCGGTGTGCCGCACGCTACTGCGCCAGGGAACGCGGCGCGGGAGGAGACACATATGAGCGGCAGGCAGGTGGGGTCGCGGGTGCCGTTCGTGGCCCAGATGAGCGAGGTCGAGTGCGGTCCCGCCTGTCTGGCCATGGTGCTCGGGGCGCACCGCCGCAGGGTTCCCCTGCGGGAGCTGCGCGCGGAGTTCGGGGTGAGCCGCGATGGCGCGAGCGCCCGCCGGATCCTGGAGGTCGCGCGCGCCCACGGGCTCGAGGCCCGGGGGCTGAAGGTACCGCCGGACGCACTCGGCGCGGTGCGCAAGCCCGCCATCGCCCACTGGGACGACCACCACTTCGTGGTGGTGGGAGGTGTCGGGCGCAAGGGGGTGCGAGTGCTCGACCCCGGCGAGGGACGCGCCACCATCTCCCATGCGGAGTTCCGCGCCCGGAGCTCGGGCACCCTGCTGGAGTTCGCCCCCGGCTCCTCGTTCATCGAGCGGCGCGGACCCCGGGATTCCTGGCCGCTGCGGCTGGTGCGCGACATGATGCGGATGGCACCGCGGTGGGCCGCCCTCGCGGTTCTGCTCTCCGGGATGGTGCAGCTACTCGCCCTGGGGTCGGCGTTCCTCACCAAGTACGGCATCGACACGCTCATCGGTGAACGGGCCGGAACACTCTCGGGTCTCTCCCTGAGCATCGCCGGTTTCGTATCGGTGTACGCGCTGATCGGACTGGGGCGGGCCGGAGCCCTGCTGGTACTGCAGCACCGGCTGGACGGCGCACTCGGCGACCGGTTTATGACTCATCTCTTCCGTCTGCCGTTCGGCTATTTCCAGGCCCGGAGCAGCGGGGATCTGCTGGCCCGCCTCAACAGCAACACGGTGATCAGGGACCTGCTGACCTCGCGCATGGTCACCTTGGTCATCGACAGTGTCTTCGTGATCGGCTATCTGGTGCTGCTGTGCGCCTTCAGTCCCTGGTACGCGCTCCTGGCAGCGGGGCTGGGGGCGGCGCAGATCGCCATCGTGCTGGCCACCCTGCGGCCGGCCAACACCTTGGCGAAACGGGAGCTGAGCGCCGAGGCCGCCACACAGTCGGTGGCGGTGGACGCGTTGCGGGGCGCGGAGTTCGTGAAGAGCGCGGGGCTGGTCGGCACCGTGCTCGACCGTTGGCGTGGGTCGCTGGGCGACTATCTGCGGGCGGCGCTCCACCGCCGCCGCCTGGACGCCCTCACCGACTCCCTCACCCTGCTGCTGCAGGTGGCCTCCCCGCTGGTGTTGTTGCTGCTGGGCATCGCGCAGGTGCGCTCGGGCACGCTGACCATCGGCTCGATGATCGCGCTCAACGCGATCGCGGCCGGGCTGCTCACCCCGATCGCCGGGCTGGCCACCAGCATGCGCTACCTCCAGACCATCGGTGCCCATCTGGAGCGGGTGCACGATGTGCTGGACGAGCGTCCGGAGGTCCGAAGGCCGTGCATCACCGCCCCCGCCATGGTGCGGGGCGAGATCGAGCTGCGCGGAGTGGGCTTCCGCTACGGGCAGGGGCCGTGGATCCTGCGCGACCTGGCCCTGCGCGTTCCCGCGGGCGCGAAACTCGCCGTCGTCGGGGCCAGCGGCTCCGGGAAGACGACGATGATCCGCCTGCTCGCCGGGCTGTTGCGGCCGACCGAGGGCACGGTGTTGCTCGATGGGCGCGCCATCGAGGAGTACGACGCGGACAGTCTGCGCCGCCGCTTCGGCGTCGTGACGCAGGAACCCCATGTCTTCGGCGGCACCATCGGATCGAATCTGCGGCTCGGCCGGGACGACCTGCCCGACGAGGCCCTCTTCGAGGCGCTCGGCCGGGCCGGGCTGCTCCCCGATGTGCGGCGGATGCCCATGGGGCTGGAGACGCATGTGGCGGAGGGTGGGAGTGCGCTCTCGGGGGGCCAGCGCCAGCGTCTGGCGATCGCCCGCGCGCTCCTGGCCGATCCCGCGCTGCTGGTGCTGGACGAGGCCACGAGTCATCTGGACGCCGTGACCGAGGCGGAGGTGGCCGGTGAGCTGTCCGCGCTGGGCTGTACCAGGATCGTCGTCGCACACCGAATCAGCACGATCATGGATGCGGACGAGATCGTCGTCCTGGACGACGGCCGTTTCACGGAGCGGGGTGGCCACGACGACCTGATGCTCGCCGGGGGCCGGTACGCCGCGCTGGTGCACCGGCAGCTCCCGGCCTCGCTCCGGCCCTCATGATCGCCACCGCGCCGACGTGGGCGTTTCGGGCGTAAAATCGGCAGCGTCCGCACGAGGAGGGCACGAGGAGCGGAGGCATCAGATGACCGAGGCAGCCCCCTCCCACACCGAACGCAAACAGGAAACCGGCCACCCGGACGTGCCGTGGACGACCCCCTCGCAGGCCGAGGGCGAGCGCGACGACGAGATGGACACCGGCCACCCCGACGTACAGAGGACGACTCCCTCACAGGCCGAAGGGGAGCGGGACTAGCCACTCCCTCTCGGCACCCGGGCCCGCGGGCCGGTGATCTCCCACCGGCAGGCGGGCCCAGCCATGTGGCTCGCAGGCGGCGGCTGACGTGTAATGCCGCCTCCACGCCGGGGATCTCCCGGGCGGAGCGGCCCCGGCGGGTCGCTATCCTGACCGGGGAGGCGAAATGGCACGCGCGACACAGACCACCGGGACACCCGGCACCGGCCGACCGGCGGCACGCCACCACGGCAACCGGCACGGACGCAGCGAGCAGGCCCGGCTGGCGGTCCTGAACGCGGCCGACGACCTGCTGGTCGAGAAGGGCTTCGCGGGCGTCACCATGGAGGGCATCGCCACCCGTGCAGGTGTCGCCAAACAGACCATCTACCGCTGGTGGAGCACCAAGACCGACGTCCTCATGGACGCCTTCCTCCAGGACGTGGCCGAGGACCTGACCGTGCGCGACTGCGGTGACCTCGCCCGCGACCTGCGCACCTATCTGCGCGAGCTGGCCTGGTTCCTCAGCGCGTCCGACTCCGGTGCCGTCTTCAAGGCCCTGATCGCCCAGGCGCAGCACGATCCGGCGTTCGCCGAGGGCTTCCGGTCCCGGTACCTCGACGACCAGCGCGGCCGCGACCGCCTTCCGCTGGAACGGGCCATGGAGCGCGGGGAGTTGCCGCCCGGCCTGGATCTGGCGGCCGAGACCGACCAGCTCATGGGCCCCGTCTACTACCGGGTGCTGGTGACCGGCGAACCCGTCGGCCGGGAGTTCACCGACCGGCTCGTCGACGCCTTCCTCCACCGCCACGGGCTGACGGCATCGGCGAAGGACTGAACACACCCGGCAGTCCGAAGTCCGAGGGGAGTCACCGCCCGGACGGCGCCGTGACCGCCGGTGCCGCGACCGCCGGTACCGGGAGGCCGTCCAGGAACAGGGCGCCCGCGAGCACCGCGGCGCTTCCGCGCGGCGCGATGCCCCGCTCCCGCAGCTCCGTGTCCAGCGCGGCCAGGGCGGCGGCGCCCTCGGGCGTGGCCGTGCCGCCCGCATCGAGCACGGCGTACGCCCCCTCCTTGACGCGTCGGAGCCCGGACGGGCCCGCTCGGTACAAGGGCCCGGTGTCCTGGAGGGTGCTCATCACGGTGAGCAGCGCGTCCAGGCGCGCCTGGGTCTCGGTGGCCCCCGCCGTACGCGCCCGGGACAGGGCGTCCAGGGCGCGGCGCACATGGGGAAAGGCGGCCCGTGCCTCGCCGCGCGCGCCCGGCGCCCCATAGGTGGCGGAGACATGCGAGCCCGGCGAGGGGCGGCGCGGTGCGCCACGGTCGGGGTGGTCCGCGATCCGTTTGGCGGTGGCGGTCAGCTCGTCGGGCCCGGCGCCGGGGCGCAGCGCGGCGGCGGCCACCAGCAGGCCCATCACCCACAGCGCGCCGTGGTGGAGGGGGCCGGTGGCCGCGCCGCCACCGGCCCGTGCCATCGTCCACTCGGCGCAGCGGCCGATGGCGCCCAGCTCCTCGCGCAGCGCCCGGGTCGGCTCCCCGGGACGGCGGGCCGCGGCGGCCATGGCCGCGAACCCGGGCGTCAGCGCCTTGGCCGACCAGCGCAGCGCGAGCAGATCCGCACCGGTGGCGCGGGCCTGGAGATCGCGGGTGTCGGCGAGGCCCGGTTTGGGCGTCAGCTCCGCCTGGGCGATCAGGGCGAGCACGGCGGCCCGTGCCAGTGCCTCATCCGTGGAGCGCGTCATCGGCATGCCCGGAGGCTAGAGGGCGAACCTTTGACGGACATGAGGCGTTCCTGTGGCCCCGCTGTGCGGCGTGGCCGGGCAGGGGCGGATACGTCGGCCGGAGGTGGAGACGGCAGCCGGTGGCGGGATACGTCAGCCAGTGGTGGACACGGACTGCGCGAGGCCGCTCTGCGGTGTGCTCCGCACGGTACGGAGGCCGGTGAGGCCGATCATCACGGTGGCGAGCAGCGCGGTGGCAGCGAACACCGTGAAGCCCCAGTCCTGCGCCTCGTTGGCGACGAGCCGGCCGCCGAGCCAGGGCCCGAAGACGGCGCCGAAGCGCCCCATGCCGGAGGTCCAGCCGACGGCGGTGGCGCGGTTCTCGGTGGTGGAGCGCCCCGCGACGGTCGCGTAGACCATGGTCTGGACGCTGAAGAGCCACAGACCGGTCAGGAAGACCACGATGCAGGTGAGCGCCAGCGGCATATGGATGCCCAGCAGACAGATGCCGATGGCGGTGCAGCCGAACCAGACCGCCGCGACCCGGGCCGCGCCGAAGCGGTCGGCGATGCGCCCGGCCACCAGCATGCCGACGATGCCACCGAGGTTGATGACGATGAGGAAGGCCAGGGCGGAGCCGAGTTCATAGCCCTGACCGCGCATCATGGTCGGCAGCCAGGTGCTGACGCCGTAGACGAGCGCGCCTCGGCCGCCTCGACGGCCGCGGCGGCCGAGTGGCGCGGTACGCACATCACCCCGTCGTCGTCGGCGAGGATCACATCGCCGGGGCGTATGCGCTGCCTGCCCACCACCACGGGCACATTGACGGATCCGGCCGTGGCCTTGACGGTGCCCTGCGCGCACACGGCGGCCGACCACACGGGGAAGCCCATCGCGCGCAGCTCGGCGGTGTCGCGCACCCCGGCGTCGATGACCAGGCCACGGACCCCGCGGTGCTGGAGCGCGGTGGCGAAGAGCTCGCCGAACATGCCGTCCGTGGACGGCGATGTGGTGGCGACGACGAGGATGTCGCACTCGGCACACTGCTCGACCGCGGCGTGGATCATCAGGTTGTCGCCGGGCCGGCACAGCGCCGTGACCGCGGTGCCCGCGATGCGCACGTCCTGCTGGACGGGGCGCAGCCCGGGGCCGAGGCATCCGGTGCGGCCCATGGCCTCGTGTACCGTGGCCACGCCGTACCCCCGTAGGGCCTCCACATGCTCGGCCTCGGCGCGGGGCGGGTCGGTGACGATCACACCGCTCGGCCGTGCGGCGGCGGGCGCGTCACCCGCGCTACCGTGCGTCATCGCTGATATCTCCTTGCTGGACAGATCGGTGACCCACCCCGCGGCGCGAGCTCCGCGTCATTCGCCCAACGCGTCATTCACCCAACGCGTCATTCGCCCAACGCGTCGATCACACTGGCGAGGTGGGCACGGACGGCCGCTTCGGCCGCCTGTGGGTCCCTGGCCCTGATCGCCTCGATCACGGCCAGGTGTTCGCCCAGGGACCGCTGGGCACGCCCCGGCCGCAGCGCGAGCTGGAAACGATGGCGCACCAGCTGTGCGTTGAGCCGCTCCAGCAGCTCCACCGCCACCCGCTGACCGGAGAACTCCCGGATGCGGGCGTGCAGTTGGTGGTTGAGGTCGGAGTAGGTCAGCGGTTCGCCGTCGGCGACCGCCTTGGACATCGCCGTGCCCAGGTCGGCCAGCTCGGTCAGCTGCTCCTCGCTTGCCTCGACGGCCGCCTTGGCGGCACACAGCCCTTCCAGGACCATGCGGCATTCCGTGATGGCCACGGCCTCCTCCACGCTCACCACCCGCACCCGTGAGCCACGGTTGCGGATCCGCTCGACCAGACCCTCGGAGGCCAGATCGATCAGCGCCGCGCGGATGCTCGCCCGGGTCACACCGAATTGCTCGGCGAGTTCGTTCTCCACCAGCCGCTGGGCCGGCGCCATCTCCCCGCGCGAAATCGCCTGCCTCAGCTGCTCCAACGCATGCTGCTTGGCCTGCTCTCCGGTGCCTGGACGGGCTTCCTTCGGCATCGTGCCCTCCCTGAGTGAGTGCCTGTCGAAGGTAAATCTAGGCCAACAAGATTGTCAACGATTTCGTTGCCCATATTGGCGACAGGAAACCGGCCCACGCACCCCTGATTCCGGCCCCGTGACAGGGGAAGCCGGGGTTGCTTCAATGGTCCGGCGGTTCCCCATCGGACCCCGTCGACCGTTGGAGCGTGCCCGTGCCTCTCTCGCGTCGTGCTCTTGTCTCCACGCTCCCGGCGGCCGGACTGGCGGCCATGGCCCTGCCACTGCGCGCACGGGCCGCGGGAGGTCCGGCAGCGGCCGGTGAAGCGACCGGAGCCGCTCACACCCGGCTGATCGACAACACCGTGGCCGTCTTCGCCGGGACGCGGGAGACCAACGCCCGCCCCGAGGTGCGCGCCAAACTCGCCTCCATCGCCGCGACCGCCCGCTCCCGGCTCACCGCGATGGACCGCGCCGGGCAGGGCGAGCTCTTCCAGGGCCTCGCCCTGGGCACCAGCGATCCCAACCTGGTCGCCTCGTTCCAGTACCTCTACGAGATCGCCCTCGCCACCCGCACACCGGACGGCGGCACACCGTCCGGACTCCACGGCGACACCGGTGTCCAGCGGCGCGTCATCGACGGCCTGATATGGCTGCACGAGCACTACTACGGCGACCAGTCCAAGGGCTACTACGGCAACTGGTTCACCTGGGAGATCGGCATCTCCACCCACGTCAGCAAGACGCTGGCACTGCTCGCGGACGAACTCGCCGCCTACCGGCCCGATCTCACCGCCACCTACGTCGCCTCGATGGACGCGTATCTGCGCAACGGCAAGAACGGTGACGTCGACCTCGACTCACGCTTCCACACCGGCGCCAACCTCGCCGACATCACCACCAACCGCATCCTCCAGGGCGCCGTCCTCGGCGACGACGCCCGGATCACCAAGGCCCTCGCCGACCAGCTGACCATCCTGGCGACCATCGACCCCTACGACCTCCGGCACGGTGTCACCGACGGCTTCTACGCCGACGGTTCCTTCATCCAGCACGCGTCGGTGGCCTATACGGGCTCCTACGGCAAGGGCCTGCTCACCCGCGCCGTACAGACCGTCAAGATGCTCGTCGGCACCGGCTACACGACCGACGACCAGCTGGTCCGCGTCGTCCAGGGGTGGGTGGTGGACGGCTTCGCGCCGCTGATCTTCGAGGGCTGGCTGATGGAGATCGTCAAGGGGCGCGGGGTGTCCCGGCCGGCCACGGGGTACGCCGACGCGGCCGAGGTGGTGGAAGCCGTGGTGGGCCTCTCGGCCCATGCCACCGGCGCCGATGCCACGGCGCTCAAGGGCTATGTGGCGTATCTGCGGCATACCTCGAAGGCCACGCTCGACCCTTCGGTGTTCGTGTCCCCGGTGAGCATCGCGGCCTACGCCGACATCCTCGCCGACTCCTCGATCCCGGCGAGCGACCTCGGGCCCGCCGAGCGCCATGTGGCGTTCAACGCGATGGACAGGACCGTCCACCGGCGCCCCGGCTACGCCTTCGCCCTGGCCCGGAGCTCGTCCAGGATCAGCAGATACGAGTACATGAGCGGGGAGAACCTGATGCCCTGGTTCCAGGGGGACGGCGCCCACCATCTGTATCTGTCCGGCCAGGACCAGACCCAGGCATTCGGCATCGACTACCTCACCACCGTCCCGCCCCAGCGCCTCGCCGGTGTCACCGCCCCCGTGGAGACCCGCCGCACCGTCCCCGAGCTGTACGGCACGCTCTGGTACGACAACCCCGAGCGTGGCTTCACCTCCTCCTCGGAGGCGCAGAACACCTATGTCTACTTCCCCCGGAGCACCCACCCGTTCTCCGGTGGCGCCGCCCTGGGCCCGTACGGTGTGGCGGGGCTCGTCCAGTCCGACGACGTGGCGTACGCCGCGAAGCAGGCGGGCGGCCTGCCCGAGGACTTCATGGTGTACCGCAACGCCGATGCCACCAAGTCGTGGTTCCTGTTCGACGACGAGATCGTGGTGCTGGCCGCGGGGGTCGGCGATGCCGCCGGCCGCGCGGTGACGACCACCCTCGACACCCGGATCGCCGCGCCCTCGGACGCCCTCACCCTCACCGGGCGGCTCCGCGGCGGTGCGCCCTGGTCCGGCACCGGCACGGCCTCGCTCGCATGGCTGCGCTACGCCAATGCCACCCGGGCCGCCTCGGTCGGGTATGTCTTCCTCGACGGGCCACCGCCCACCGTCACGCTGGACACCGTCACCCGCAGCCGCCGCGCGGTCCGCCTCACCAACCCCGACTTCCCGGTGACCAAACAGCTCTTCGCCGTGACCGTGGACCGGGCGGCGGGCGCGCCGCACACCTCGATGGCGTACGCCCTCGTCCCGAATGCCACCGAACGCCAACTGGGCGGCTACGCCCGTCGCCCGCTCGCCGTCCTGGCCAACACCACCCGGCTGCAGGCCATCGCCCACCGGGGCCTGCGGATCACCGCGCTCAACGCCTTCGCCCCCGGCACCCACCGCGCCGGGCGGCTGTCGGTGCGCGGGCCCGGCTCGGTGATCCTGCGGGAAACGCAGGACGGCGGCGTGGCGGTCGCGGTGTCCGACCCGACCACCGAGCGCGGCATGGTCTCGGTGGTCATCCGGGGCCGGAGGATGAGGGCCGTGGCGGCGGACGACGGTGTCCGGGTGGGCCGGGTCCCCGGCGGCATCCGGATCGTCGTCACCACCCGCCACGCCTACGGCCGGAGCTTCACGGCGACGCTGCGCTGAGCTGCGAGGTGCGCAGGTGCTGGGCGCCCGCGCGGACCGCCCACAGGAACACGGCGAGCGCGAGAACGCCCACCACCACCGTGTCGTACGGCGCCGGGAGGCGGCCGGAACCGCCGAAGGTGCCCAGCCACGACAGCACGGTCAGCGCGGCCAGATGGAAGACCAGCCAGGCGCCGCGCCGCAGCTCCTCCCCCAGCGGAGCGCCTCCGTCCGCGCGGCGTTGCAGCAGGAACAACACGGCGCCGACCAGGACGAAGGGCAGCGCGAGCCGCAGATCGTGCCAGCCGGACCAGTAGACGAACTCGCTGGCCACCACGAAGCTCACCGGTGCGATCCAGCGCACCCCCGGCACCTGGCCCTCGGTCCGCGCCACTCCCCGCTCACGGTCGTGTGCCCGGAACGCCGCGACGGCCACCGCCGAGGCGGCGTAGATCAGCAGATACATATCCCCCATCACGCTCACGATGTCCTGCCAGCCGCCGAACGGCAGCATGAAGACGACGATGACCGCGAGGTTGAGCAGCAGCGCCCGGCGCGCCACTCCGGACCAGGGGTGGATGCGCATGAAGAAGCGGGGCAGCAGACCGTTCTTGGCCAGGGCGTACGTATGGCGAGCGTCGATGGCCACGCCCACATAGGCCGATCCGCCCGGTGAGATCACCGCGTCGGCGTAGAGCAGCGTGGCCAGCCAGTGGAGGTTGAGCACCAGGGCGAGCTGCCCGAAGGGCGACTCGAAGTCGACGCCCTTCCAGCCGTGGCCCAGCAGCGACTCGGGCACCGTGTACAGGAACGCCAGCTGGAGCCCGAGGTAGACGAGCACGGCGAGGCCGATCCCGGTGAGCACGGCGGCCGGTACGGTACGGCGCGGATTGCGGGCCTCACCGGAGAAGTCGAGCGGGGCCTGGAAGCCGTTGACGGAGTACACGATGCCACCGCCGGCGAGCGCGGTCAGGCAGGCCGCGTAGCCGTACGGGGCGAATCCGCCGTGATCGGTGAGGCGTCCGGAGTGGGTGCCGGACAGGAACAGCGCGACGATGGTGAGGATGGGGACGACGACCTTGAACACCGAGATCAGGTTGTTCAGCCGGGCGAATATCCGTACCGCGAACCAGTTGCACGCCGTCAGTACGACACTGAGCGCGACGGCCACGGCGAGGCCGGAGGCGCTGAGGGTACCGCCGTTGTAGAGCCCCGGCAGATAGTGGGCGGCGTACTGCATGATGGCGCTGATCTCGGCCGCCGTACCGCCCACCGAGAGCAGCACCGACCAGCCGATCATCGTGCCGACCAGCCGTCCGCTGGCGTACAGCGGCCAGCGGACGGTGCCGCCGCCCTCCGGGCGGGTGGCGCCGAGTTCCACCATGACCAGCGCGATCAGGGCACACAGCACACCCGCCGCGATCCAGGACAGCAGGGCGGCGGGGCCGGCGGTCTGGGCGGCGTAGAGGGCCGCGAACAGCCACCCGGACCCCAGGATGTTGGAGAACCCGATCGCGGTCAGGGCCCAGAATCCGAGGTCCTTGTGGAGTCGTCGCTCCTCGGCGAGCACCGCCGGCGCGGCGATGGACTCCGGTGGGTGGTTCTGCGACACGGTGGCTCGTCTCCTCGGTGGTGCACGAACAGGCAAAGCCCCAGCGTGCCATGCGTGCCGACGGGCTCCGCCGACGCGTCCCGGACCTCGGTGCGAGCCCGTGCGAGGCGATCGACGGAAAAACACACCCCACCGGAGAGGAATCGCCGCATATCGACCGGGGGCGTGTTCTCATGCTTCAGGTGTCCTCTCCCTCCCGCCGTGATGTCCTGCGGTCCGCGAGCGGTGCCGTGGCGGCCACGACGTGCGGCGTCGGCTGCGGCCATCACGCCGACTCCTCGTCGTCCCGGCCGGCCGGTCCCAGCGAGACGCCCTCCTCCGGTGCGGTCTCGGACCGGGCCACGCCCGCCGGACACGCGCCACGCGGACCGGTGCGCTTCCCCGGGCTGCCACCGCAGATCGCCCACGGGCCGCGCGACGGAAGCGCGGTGGCCCTGACCTTCCACGGTCAGGGCGACGCGGAGCTCGCCCGCTCGCTGCTGTCCGAGGCCGAGCGGGCCGGGGCCCGTGTCACCGTCCTCGCCGTCGGCACCTGGCTGGACGAGCACCCGGAGATGGCCCGGCGGGTCCTGGACGGCGGCCATGAGCTGGGCAACCACACCATGCGGCACCGCGCCGTATGCGCTCTGCCCGCCGACGAGGCGTACGCGGAGGTCACGGAGTGTGCCGACCGGCTGCGCCGCCTCACCGGGACCATCGGCAGCTGGTTCCGGCCGTCGCAGGCCCGGACCGCCACGGACCTCGTGACCCGTCTTGCGGCCCGCGCCGGATACCCGCATGTCCTCTCCTACGACGTGGACTCGCTCGACTTCCAGGACCCGGGCCCGGACGCGGTGCGGGAGGCGGTCCTCGGCCAGGTCCGCGCCGGTTCCGTGGTCAGTCTGCACTTCGGCCACTCCGGGACCCTGACCGCGCAGCCCGCGGTCCTCGACGGTCTGCGCCGGCGCGGTCTGCGCGCGGTCACCACGACGGAGCTGATGCACTCCGATGGCGTAGCAGCGACGGCGGGGCCCGGGAGACGTACCGAGACTGGGTGAGACGCCGGGCGGCCGCCCGTGGTGTGCCCGTACGGGACCGGAGGAGACACCATGCCCCGGAGCGGAGGAGACCCCATGCCCCACCGCAAGGACCTCGGACTGCTCGTCCTGCGCCTCGGGGTGGGCGGGGTGCTGGTCGCGCACGGCACGCAGAAGCTCTTCGGCTGGTGCGGGGGCGATGGCCTGGACCGTACCGCCGAGGTCATGGAGGCCATGGGCTTCCGTCCGGGGCGGGCCAGCGCCCTGGTGGCCGGGCTGGGCGAGGCGGGCGGCGGGCTGCTGCTCGCGCTCGGGTTCGCCACTCCCGCGGCCGGGGCGGCGGCCGCGGGGACGATGGCGGGGGCGGTGTCGGTGAACGCACCGGCCGGGTTCTTCGCCCAGTCCGGTGGTTATGAGTTCCCGGCCCTGCTGGGCTGCTCGGCGGCGGCGCTCGGGATCTCGGGGCCCGGCCGCTACTCCCTCGACCACCTCACCTGCCATGTGCTGGACCGGCCGTGGCTGATCGCGACGGCGTTCACCACGAGCGCGCTGGCGGCGGCCGCGGTGATCAAGCGCAGGATGGCG
>NZ_JAAAYH010000177.1:0-17133 GCF_018035285.1 Streptomyces sp. MK37H
TCCGGACGAGCCGGCCGACTCCTCGCCGCAGCCGGCGAGCAGGCCGACCCCGGCCGCCGCGGCCACCGAGAGCATGCCGCGCCGGGTCGGTGGCGGGGTCCCCGACCCTCCGCCGCCATCGCCGTGCCGTAGGGCGTCCTGCCCGGCCGATGCCCCGTCGGTCGTCGGCTTTCCGGATGTGCTGTGAGCCACGTTCCCTCCGTCCGCGGTGCCGGGTCGGTGGACCGGGCACCGGTCTGTTGTGCGGGCCGATGGGTTGTCCGTGCCAGGCAGCCTGTCCGGTATGACGAAGGCGAAACGGAATAGTGTCCACCGGGCGGAGGGCATGCGTCGCTTTCAGCCCGGGCAGGCGAACGGTGGTTGGGTACGGGACGTTCGAACAAGGTCGGCCAGGGCGCCGGCCGACTCCAACGCGTTCTGGAATACGCCCCCTTGGCGCTCCTCGGGGTCGAGTCAGCCGGCCGGTTCGGGCGGGCTCAGACGACGGATCGGCGCGCCTTGCAGATAGGCGCTGATGTCCTCCACCACATCGCCGTAAAACCGCTCGTAGTTGCCCCGGGTGACATAGCCCAGATGCGGGGTGGCCAGCAGATTGGGCAGCGTACGGAACGGATCGCCCGGCGGCAGCGGCTCCCGCTCGAATACATCGACCCCCGCGCCCGCGATCCAGCCGTCCCGCAACGCCTGCGCGAGCGCCGCCTGGTCCACGATGGCGGCGCGGGAGGTGTTCACCAGGAGCGCCGTGGGACGCATCCGCCTCAGCTCCGGCGCGCCCAGCAGCCCCCGGGTGCGGTCGCTGAGCACCAGATGCACCGAGACGATGTCACCGGTCTCCAGCAGCTCCTCCTTGGAGTCTGCCGCCCGGACCCCCTCCGCCTCCGCGCGCCCGGCCGTCAGGTTCTCGCTCCAGGCGGCCACCTCCATGCCGAAGGCCCGGCCGATCCGCGCCACCTGGGTGCCGATCCTGCCAAGACCCAGCAACCCCAGACGGCGGCCGTGCAGATCGGTGCCGACGGTGCTCTGCCACGGTCCGCCGTCCCGCAGCGCCGTGCTCTCCGGCACCAGATGGCGCGCGAGCCCCAGGATCAGCGCCCAGGTGAGCTCGGCGGTCGGTTGCGAGCCGCTGCCCGTGCCGCACACGGTGACGCCGTGGCGGGCGGCGGCCTCCAGGTCCACCGACGCATTGCGCATCCCCGTGGTGACCAGCAGCTTCAGCCGTGGCAGCCGGGGATACAGCGACGCGGGGAAGGGAGTGCGCTCCCGCATGATGACCACGATCTCGCAGTCCCCGATCGCCTCGGCCACCGCGTCCTCACCGGCGATGTGCTCATGGACCGGCACCACGTCCACCGCGTCGAGCACCCCCGACCAGTCGGCCGCCGACAGCGCCACGTCCTGATAGTCGTCGAGCACGGCGCAGCGCAACTTCATGGGATTACCTCGACTACCTCGGTTTCCTCGGACAGGTACGGTGTTTCTACCACCCATGTGATGGCACCCCGGAAACGGGGGTCTGACACGTCGTCACCGCGTTTGCGGCGCCACCCTTCCGGATGACATCCGCCGCGCGGGCGTGGTGCCACAGAGGTGTTTTTTCACCGAAAGTTGGCCTCTCATGGGGTGCTGAGACACGTGTGGTTGTTTTGCGTAGTGGCACACCGGGCACCGCACACCACTGACAGCAGGCATAATCGCTGCTGCGATGGGCGCAGACGCCCAGAAAGGGGACGAAGTGAAGTGAACGCTTTGAGCGCGGACAGCAGTGTCGGTTCGACCATCGAGGTGCTGGAGGCCGAACTCCCTCAGCTGCAGAAGCAACAGGAGGCACTCAAGGGTGATTTGGAGGCCGTCACCAAGCGGCTGGAGGCGGTCAGCACCGCCCTGAGCAGCCTTCAGACGCTCTCCACCTCCGCGGTGCCCGAGCAGGGCGGCAACGGAGCCCCGGTGGCGGTGGCGGAGCCCGTGGCCCAGCCGGCCGCGGAACCGGCCACCGAGGCCACGGCCGAGGCCACCGCGCCGGAGTCCGCCGAGGACACGGCCACCACCGGCCGTACCTCCGCCGCCACCCGCAAGGCGGCCATCGGCCGTCAGCGCAGTGGCGGCAAGGCGGGCAAGGCGCCGGCCACCGGACGGGGAACCAAGGCGGCGGCCAAGAAGACCGCCGCCAAGAAGACCGCCGCGAAGGCCGCGGCGAAGGCTCCCAAGTCCGCCAAGGCCACGGTGAAGGCCACGGCCAAGACCGCCAAGAGCACCAAGGCCGCGGAGAAGCCGGCGGAGAAGGCCACCAAGGACACGGCCACCACCTCCGAGCGCTCCACCGGGCTCGCCGACAGCGTGCTGACCGCGCTGCGCAAGGCCGGCCGCCCCATGCGGGCCTCCGAGGTCAACGAGGCCCTGGGCCGCGACGAGTCCCGCACCAATGTGAACTCGGTGCGCAACACCCTCGAGCGGCTGCGCTCCTCGGACCGGGCCCAGCGCTCCGGCCGTGGCCTGTACGAGGCCACGGCCACCAGCTGAGGGTGCCGTCAGTTCACCGCCACCCATGTGTAGCGGTGTTCGGGACGGCCGGTGTCCCCGTACTTGAGCGTGAGGCTGATACGGCCCGCATGCTCGAGGTACTTCAGATAGCGCTGGGCCGTGGAGCGGCTGATGCCGGTGCGCTCCGCCACTTCATGGGCAGAGAGCGGGTGGTCGGCCTGGTCCAGGACCCGGCGTATGAGGTCGACGGTGGGCGCGGAGTGGCCCTTGGGGAGGGCGGGACCGGAGGTGTCGGCGGCCGCGAAGGCGCCGAAGATCCGGTCCACCCTCTCCTGGCCGGTCTCGCCGCGCCCGCCGACGCCCTCGAGGGTGCGGCGCAGTCCCGCGTAGCCGTCCAGCTTGGCCCGCAGCCCGGCGAAGCTGAACGGCTTGACCAAGTACTGGAGTGCGCCATGGCGCATGGCGGCCTGCACGGTGGCCACATCACACGCCGCCGTCACCATGATGACGTCGGCGTGGTGGCCGAGCTGGCGCATCCGGCGCACCAGCGTCAGCCCGGTCTCGTCCGGCAGGTAGTGGTCGAGCAGGACGAGGTCGACCGGGGTGCGTTCGAGGGTCGCGAGGGCCTGGGCGGCGGTATGGGCACGGGCGGTGACCCGGTAGCCGGGCACCTGGGCCACATACGCAGCGTTGATCTCGGCGACGTGGAAGTCGTCGTCCACGACAAGAACGTCGATCATCGTGACTCTCCTGCTGCGGTGAACTCATGAGTGGGTGTGTCGTCCCCGGTGAGGGCCTCGGGCAGGACGACGGTGAACACCGCCCCGCCACCGGCCCGGGCGGTGACCCGGGCCATGCCTCCGTATCGCTCGGCCAGCCGCCGTACCAGGGCCAGTCCGATGCCCCGGCCGCGCGGCGACACCGCGGCGGACCCCTCGTGGGCATCGGGACCGTCCGGGGAGCCGGGAGGGGCGGGCCGTTTGGTGGACCAGCCCTCGGTGAAGATCTGTTCGCGCATCCCCGGCGGCACCCCCGGACCGGTGTCGCTCACCCGCAGCACGGCGGTGGTGCCCTCGGCCCTCAGCTCGACCTCGATGAACGGGGCGGGTGAGGGGTGTGCCGCCACCGCGTCCAGCGCGTTGTCGATGAGGTTGCCGAGCACGGTCACCAGATCGCGCGGATCGACCACCCGCCCCGGCAGCAGCGTCGCGGGGGAGATGCGCAGGACGGCCCCGCGCTCGGCCACGATCGCCGACTTGCCGACCAGCAGCGCCGACAGCATCGGATCGTGCACCCGTTCGGAGATCTGCTCGGCCGAGGCGCGCCGGGCGTTGGTCAGCTCGGCCACGAACTGCGCCGCCCGCTCGTGCAGTCCGAGCTCCAGCAGCCCCAGCAGGGTGTGCAGCCGGTTGGCGTGTTCGTGGTCCTGGGCGCGCAGCGCGTCCAGCAGCCCGCGGGTGCTGTCCAGCTCGCGCCCCAGCAACTCCAGCTCGGTGCGGTCGCGCAGCGTCGCCACCGCTCCGCCGTCCTTGGTCGGCATGCGGTTGGCCACCAGCACCCGGCCGCCGCTGACGGTCAGCAGATCCGCCCCGTCCACCCGCCCTGCCAGCACATCGGTGGTACGGCCCGGGGGCAGTGACTCCTCCAGGGTGCGTCCGGTGGCGTCCGGGTGGATCCCCAGCAACCGTCCGGCCTCGTCGTTGACCAGGCGGATCCGGCCCTGCCGGTCGAAGGCCACCACCCCTTCGCGGATGCCGTGCAGCATCGCCTCCCGCTCGTCGAGCAGCGCCGAGATGTCCGCGAACGCCACACCGTGGGTACGGCGGCGCAGTCGGCGCGAGACGGCGATCGCCGCGAGGACACCCACCGCGAGCGCCGCCCCGGCGTACAGCAGCAGCCGGGGCACCGCCGCCAGCAGCTGGTCGCGCACACTGCCGTAGCCGATGCCCACCGACACCGCCCCGATGATCCGGCCGTCCCTGGCCCGCAGCGGCACCTTGGCGCGGGCCGAGCGGCCGAGCGTCCCCACGTCGATCTGCAGGACCTCCCGGCCGGAGAGCGCCTCGCGCGGATCGGTGGAGACGTGTTCGCCGATCCGGGCGGTGGTGGTGTGCGACCAGCGCACCCCCCGGGAGTCCATCACCACGATGTACAGCGCCCCGGTGGACCGGCGGATCCGCTCCGCCGCCCGCTGCACCGGACCCGACGGGCTGGGCTTCGTGGCGGCCAGGTCCCGGGCGATGTCCGGATCGGCCGCGGTGGTCTGGGCGATGGCGAGCGCCTGGTGCATCGCCTGGTTGTCGATCTCGGAGCTGAGCGGGGCCAGGAACAGCGCGGTCGCCAGCACCATCACCCCGGCGGTGATGGACAGCTGCGCGGCGAGTACCTGACCGGAGACACGCCGGGGCCATCGGATACGCATGATGGGCCCCCTGTCTCCCGTCTCGAGGTCCCGTGTGGTCCCGTACGCGAGCGGTAGTGCTTCGTCCGTTTACGGTGCTGTGAAGGCACCGTAAAGGCGCCCGGGGCGTATGCCCAGTCTCCGTAGCGTTTTCGTTGCGCGGGCGCGAGCAAAACGAGCAGAACGCGGTTTGTGAGCGCAAGGGCGCGTTGTGCTCACAAGACTGCCGCTGTGGCGCGGGTCACTCCTACCCTCCCGGCCATGAGCAGCCACACCAGCCCCGCCATCGAGCTGCGGGGAACGAGCAAGGCGTTCCGGACACCGTCCGGGGCCCTCCACACCGCGGTCAGGGATCTGGACCTGACCGTCGGACACGGTGAGTTCGTCGCCGTCGTCGGGCCCACCGGCTGCGGCAAGTCCACGACACTGACGCTGGTCAGCGGGTTGGAGGAGCCCACCGAGGGCGATGTGCTGGTGGCCGGTGAGCCGGTCCGCGGCATCGCCTCCAACGTGGGCTTCGTCTTCCAGCAGGACGCGGTGTTCCCCTGGCGCAGCGTGCTGTCGAACGTGATGGCCGGTCCGCGCTTCCGCGGTGTGCCCAAGGCGGAGGCGAAGGAGCGGGCCCGTGAGTGGCTGGCCCGGGTCGGCCTCTCCTCCTTCGAGGACCGCTATCCGCACCAGCTCTCGGGTGGCCAGCGCAAGCGCGTGGCGCTCGCCTCCACGTTCGTCAACGACCCCGAGATCCTGCTCATGGACGAGCCGTTCTCGGCGCTCGACGTACAGACCCGCGCGCTGATGTCGGACGAACTCCTGGAGCTGTGGGCGGGGACCGGCGCGTGCGTCGTCTTCGTCACCCACGACCTGGAGGAGTCCATCGCCCTGGCCGACAAGGTCGTGGTGATGACGGCCGGACCGGCCACCGTCAAGGAGGTCTTCGAGATCGATCTGCCCCGGCCCCGCAAGGTGGAGTCGGTGCGGCTGGAGGCGCGGTTCGTGGAGATCTACCGGGAGATCTGGTCCTCGCTCGGCGAAGAGGTCCGCATCACCCGTGAGAGGGGTGCCGTCGATGCCTGAGACCATCTCCGCCACGGCCGTCCCCGCCGTCGGCAAGACACCCGGTACGGAGCGCTCCAGGGCCCGGGCACGCGCCGCGCGCAACCGCGCCATCCTCGTCCAGAGCACCCGCGCCCTGGTGCTCCTCGGTGTCATCGGGCTGTGGGAGTGGCTGGCCCGCGCCTCCGTCATCGACCCCTTCAACTTCTCGATGCCCTCGAAGATCTGGGAGCAGCTCAAGCAGTGGGCGCTGCACGGCACCGCGCAGGGCTCGCTGTGGGAGCAGATCTGGTACACGCTCTACGAGGCGCTCCTGGGCTGGGGCATCGGCGTCGTGGCCGGTGTGGTCCTGGGGATCGCGTTCGGCCGGATCGCCTTCCTCGCCGATGTGCTCGGCCCGTACATCAAGGTGCTCAACGCGCTGCCGCGCATCGTGCTCGCGCCCATCTTCCTCATCTGGTTCGGCCTCGGTCCGGCCTCGAAGGTGGCCTCGGCCGTCGTCCTGGTCTTCTTCCCCGTCTTCTTCAACGCCTTCCAGGGCGCCCGGGAGGTCGACCGCAATCTGGTGGCCAACTCCCGGATCCTCGGCGCGAGCAACCGCCAGGTCACCCTCCAGGTGGTGATCCCCTCCGCCACCTCATGGATCTTCACCAGCCTCCATGTCAGCTTCGGCTTCGCCCTCATCGGCGCCATCGTCGGCGAGTACATCGGCGCCACCAAGGGGCTCGGCCTGCTGGTGTCCTCCTCGCAGGGCACCTTCAACGCCGCCGGTGTGTACGCCGCCATGGTGATCCTCGCCGTGGTGGCCCTGCTCGCCGAGGGGCTGCTGACCTTCCTGGAGAAGCGGCTCTTCCGCTGGAAGCCCGCCCAGCCCGGCGAGGACCGCTGAGCCCCGCCTCCTTCGTCCCGGCTCCCGCCGAGCCCCGCTTTCCTCCTCCCCGCTCATCACCGCTCACAAGGACGTGACCTCATGCGCAGCAGTGCCAAGTTCTCCGCGGCCGCCGTCGCCGCGGCGCTCGCTCTCACCACCCTCACCGCCTGCGGCGGCGACTCCAGCGCCTCCGGCGGCGAGGACGGCAAGGTCAAGATCATGGTGGGTGGCCTGGACAAGGTCATCTACATGCCCGCGATGCTCACCCAGCGCCTCGGCTACTTCAAGGCGGAGGGCCTCAAGGTCCAGCTGCTCACCGAGCCCGCCGGGGTCCAGGCCACCACCTCGCTGGTCGCGGGCGATGTCCAGGGCGTCGTCGGCTTCTACGACCACACCCTCGATCTGCAGGTCAAGGGCAAGCAGGTGGAGTCCGTCGTCCAGCTCGCCCAGGCCCCCGGTGAGGTCGAGGTGGTCTCCAACAAGGCGGCGGGAGAGCTGAAGTCGCCCAAGGACTTCAAGGGCAAGAAGCTCGGTGTCACCGGTCTGGGCTCCTCCACGGACTTCCTGACCAAGTACCTCGCGGTCGACAGCGGCGTGAAGACCAGCGAGTTCACCCCGGTGGCGGTCGGCGCCGGCCAGACCTTCATCTCGGCCCTCAAGCAGGGCTCCATCCAGGGCGGTATGACCACCGATCCGACGGTCGCCCAGATCGTGGAGCAGAAGATCGGCAAGGTCCTGATCGACATGCGCACACCGGAGGGCTCCAAGCAGGCGCTCGGCGGCCTGTACCCGTCCTCCTCGCTCTACATGAACGCCGACTGGGTGAACGGCCACAAGGACACGGTGCAGAAGCTGGCCAACGCCTTCGTGAAGACACTCAAGTGGATGTCCACCCACTCGGCCGAGGACATCGCCGCCAAGATGCCGAGCGACTACGCGCAGGGCGGCGCCAAGCTC
This sequence comes from Streptomyces sp. MK37H, assembly GCF_018035285.1. Taxonomy (NCBI): domain Bacteria; kingdom Bacillati; phylum Actinomycetota; class Actinomycetes; order Kitasatosporales; family Streptomycetaceae; genus Streptomyces; species Streptomyces sp. MK37H. The sequence continues at coordinate 7,761 of NZ_JAAAYH010000177.1, forward strand.
TACGCGGAGGCCATCAAGAGCACCCTGCCGATGTTCACCAAGGACGGGGTGATGCCCGCGGACGGCCCGGCGACCGTCGAGCGCGTCCTCAAGGCGTTCAACCCCAATCTGAAGAACGCCACGGTGGATCTGAAGAAGACCTACACCACCGAGTTCGTCAAGAAGGCGGGCTAGGCCCGGGGCCGGTTGCGCGGATTGACAGTCCCGCGCCCGTGGCGGACGGGTGTTTTCTCGCTGGTTCACGAAGACGTGCCGGGTGGCCGGGCGGAAGGCCGTGCGGCGTCACTCCGCATCCCTTCCGAGGAGGAACACCGCATGACCCGACACGGAAGCAGACGCGTCACCGCGCTGCCGGCCTGTACCGCGGCCCTCACCGGTGCCGCCCTCAGCACCGGTGGGGCGGCGGCCCCGGCGAAGGCGCCGACGGCGACCACCTGCACCGACCCCAAGACCGGCGTCCGCATGCCACCACTCGCCGTCGGCCGGTCGGCACGGGCGGCATCGCGTGCGCGGAAATTCACCTCGCGGCCGTCCGGGCGACTCACCTCGCGGCCGTCCGGGCGACCGCGTCGGTCAGCCGGACGGCGGCGTCGTCGGCGAACAGCCCGCGGCCCGCCGCGATACGGCGCTCGCGCCACGCGGAGGGTTCGGTGAGCGCATCGAGCAGCCGCACCAGCTCCCACGAGTCCCGCGCGTGGTCCGAGAGCCCCAGCGCGGCCATCCGCCCGACACCCTCGCGGCCATGGCCCGGGATGGGGCGGTAGCCGATCACGGGCACCCCGGTGGCCAGCGCCTCCAGCGCGGTCTGACCGGCCGCGTTGTCCACCACGGCCCGTACGGCGGCCAGCAGACCCGGCATGTCCGGCTCCCAGCCGAGGGCCGCCACCTCCGGGCGGCGCGACAGCTCGGCGCGCAGCCGTTCGTCCCGGCCGCACAGCACTACCGGCAGATACCCCGCCCCGGACACCAGCCGCGCGGTGTCCGCCACCCGTGTGCCCGCGCCCCACGCCCCCACGGACAGCAGCACCGGCGGCCTCCCGGGCGCGAGCGCGCCCAAGTGCCGCCGCCACCGCGCCGCCCCCCGCGCCGGGCCGAAGAAGCGCGACGCAACCACCGGCCCGGTGGCGTGCGACGGGCGGCCCAGCGCCCGGCGCACGGTGCCCGCGGCGTCCGGGGTGACACACAGATGCAGATCGTTGCCCGGGTGGAGCCACTGGCGGTGCACCGCGAAATCGGTCACCACGACCGCGCTGGGCACCCCGAGGGCCCCGCGCGCCCGCAGCCTGCCGGTCAGCTGCGCGGCCAGATGGAACACCGGGACGACGACATCCGGCCGCTCCCGCTCCACCAGCGCCAGCAGCCGGTCCTCGGCGAGCGCGGCCAGCGGGGCGCTGCCCGGCCGGGGGCCCCTGCCGGGACGGAAGAACGCCCGGTAGATGCCCTCGTACAGCACCGGGGCGCGGCGGATGGTCGTCCGATAGAACGAGCGCAGCCCCGCCCCGATCCGGTGCGGCAGCAACTCCAGCACATCCACCCGGCCGGCCCCCTGACCCCGGTCCTCCAGCCTGCGGACCAGCTCGGCGGCGACCGCGTCATGTCCGGCTCCCATCCCGGCGCTGACAACGAGAAAGCGTGCCGACAGCGGGTGCATGACCACCTCCGATGGTGCGAGGCGCGGCTCCTCATGGCTCACTGGAGGTATCCGCTCCGCATGCCGTCAAACCGCGCGCTCGACGGCCGGTGACCCAGGACCAGCGGCCGGTCGGCGGCGAGACAGGGAGATGCCATGATCCGCCCCCTCCCGGACACTCCCCTGGATCGCGGCCAGGTGCGGGACACCGGGCATCCGGCAGACACCGGGACGAGGGTCGCGCTGGTGACCGGCGCCTCCTCGGGCATCGGGGCCGCCATCGCCGACCGGATCGCGGCCGAGGGCGGATGGCGGCTGCTGGTCAGCGGCCGCCACCGGGAACGGCTCGACCGCGTGGCCGCCAGGACATCGGCCCTCGCCCTCCCCGTCGACCTGGCCGCGCCGGAGGGACCCGAGGCGCTCTTCAGGGACGCCCTCCGGGCCGCCGGACGGGTGGATCTGCTGGTCGCGGGGGCGGGCGTGGGCTGGGCGGGCCCCTTCGCCACCATGCCGCCCGCCGCCATCGACCAGGTGGTGCGCGTGGATCTGCTCGCCGCGATGCGCCTGGTCCGCATGGTCGTCCCCCGGATGGAGGCCGAGCGGCGCGGACACATCGTGTTGATCGGTTCGGTGGCCGGGACCGTCGGGGTGCGCGGCGAGGCGGTGTACTCCGCGGCCAAGGCAGCGCTCGGCGTCTTCGCCGACGCCCTGCGCCATGAGCTGAGCCGGGCCGGTGTGCGCGTCACCCATGTGGTCCCCGGTGTGGTGGACACCCCGTTCTTCGCCAGGCGCGGCGCCCCGTACACCCGTCGGCTGCCGCGCCCGCTGCCGCCCGAGCGGATCGCCGACGCGGTCTGGGACGCGGTCGAGCGCGGGCGGGACGAGGTGTACGTACCGGCCTGGATGCGGCTGCCGGCGGTGGTCCGGGCCCTGGCCCCCCGGCTGTACCACCGGTTGGCCACACGCTTCGGGTGACCTCCGGTGAACGCCCTGACCGTCGTACTGGCCCTGCTGTCCGCCCTGGGCAACGGCGCGGCCTCGGTACTGCAGCGGCGGGCCGCGATGGACCAGGTCCGGGAGGAGCGGGGCGACGGCGGGCCGACGCGGAACCTGCTGCGGCTGGTGCGGCTGCTGCGCCGTCCGTTCTGGCTGGCCGGTCTCGCCGCGATGATGGTGTCGGCGCTGGCGCAGGTGGGCGCGCTGGCGGTCGGGCGGCTCTCGGTGGTCCAGCCGCTGCTGGTCAGCGAGCTGCTGTTCACCCTGGTGGTCGGCAGTCTGGTGTTCCGCCACCGCCCGGACGGCCGGACTTGGCTGTCGTTCCTGATGCTCGCCGCCGGGCTCGCGCTCTTCCTGGTGGCGGCCGACCCCTCCAGCGGCTCGCCCACGGAGCTGGGCGGCCGCTGGCTGCCCGTGGGCGTGGTGGTGGCCATCGCCGTGGGCGCCCTGATCGCGGTGGCACGGGTGTTGCGCGGGGCCGCGCGCGCCGTCGCCCTCGGCAGCGCCACCGCCGCCTGTTTCGCCTGCACGGCGGCGCTGATCAAGGAGCTGACCGGGCGGTTCGCCGGTGGGGTGGTGGCGGTGCTCACCGACTGGCCGCTGTACGCGGTGTGCGCCGTGGGACTGCTGAGCTTCCTGCTGCTGCAGAGCACCCTGCGCGCGGGCACCCTGGCCGCCTCGCAGCCCGCGCTCACCCTCGGCGACGCCCTGGTCAGCATCGCGCTGGGCTGGGTGCTGTTCGGCGAGCGCATCGAGCTGTGGCTGCGCATCGTGCCCGAAGTGGCCGGGATCCTGCTGATGGCGGCCGGCATCGTGGGCCTGACCCGCTCGCCCGCCATGTGCGGCGGCTGGGACCAGGCCGTCCCCGAGCCGCCGCGGAACGCCGGGACACCGCTCCCGGGAGGGCGGAGCGGCCCCGGCGGCGAGGGAGCACCATGAGCGTCCGCCACCGCTCCGGTGTCCTGGTGCGCAATGCCGCGCTGCTCGCGGCGGCCGCGCACATCGCGCCCGCCGGTACCTGGCTGCCCGGGGCCCGGCGCGCCCTGTTCCCCGCCCTGGCGGGCCGCGGGCGGCGCGACCATGTGGCCCTCACCTTCGACGACGGACCCGATCCACGCACCACCCCGCGCTTCCTCCAGGTGCTCGACGAGCTCGGTGTCCGCGCCACCTTCTTCGTCCTGGGGGACGGCGTGACGCGCTTCCCGCACACCACGCTGGAGATCGTCCGCCGGGGCCATGAGCTCGCCGTCCACGGCTGGACCCACAGCCGCCCCTGGCTGCCCACGGTGTCCCGGGACGCCCACGAGGTGGCCCGGGCCGCCCGTGCGATCCGGCTGGCCACCGGCGCGGTGCCGCGGTGGTACCGGCCGCCGTACGGCATCCTCACCGGCGGCCGCTGGCTGGCGGCGGCCCGGGCCGGGCTCACCCCGGTCCTCTGGTCGGCCTGGGGGCGCGACTGGACCGAGGACGCCACCCCGGGGTCGGTGGCCGCCGCAGTACGGCGCGATCTGCGCGGCGGGGCCACCGTTCTGCTGCACGACACCGACCGCGCCGCGGCCACGGGCTGCTGGCGCGCCACGCTGGCCGCGCTGCCCGTGGTGGTGGCGGAGTGCCGGGCCACGGGTCTGGAGCTGGGGCCGCTGGCCGAGCACGGGATATGACACAGGCTCTCAGCCGTCGCGCAGGCGGGCCATCTTCCGGGGGTCCACGATCCGGTCGAAGTCCTCGGCGCCGATGTGGCCGCTGGCGATGGCCGCCTCGCGCAGGGTCGTTCCCTCGGCGGCGGCCTTACGGGCGATCTCGGCGGCCTTGTCGTGGCCGATCCGCGGGGACAGCGCGGTGACCAGCATCAGCGAGCGGGCCAGATACTCGTCGATCCGCTCGCGGTTCAGCTCGATGCCCTCGACGCAGTACGCGCGCAGCTTCTCGCAGGCATCGGCGAGGATGCGCGCGGAGTGCAGGAAGTCGCTGATGACCAGCGGCCGTGCCGCGTTGAGCTGGAAGTTCCCCCGGGTGCCCGCTTGCGCCACGGCGGCGTCGTCGGAGAGCACCTGGGTGCACACCATCATCATGGCCTCACACTGCGTCGGGTTGACCTTGCCCGGCATGCTGGAGCTGCCGGGCTCGTTCGCGGGCAGCGTCAGCTCCCCGATCCCGCCGTGCGGGCCGGAGGCGAGCCAGCGGATATCGTCGGCGATCTTCATCAGGGGGACGGCGAGGCCCCGTAGCCCGGCGGAGGCGGCCACCATGGCGTCCACACCGCTCTGCGCCGCGAAGGAGTTGGACGCCACCTTGAACGGATGGCCGGTGGCCGCGGCGATTTCCCGCGCCACCGCCGGGCCGAAGCCCTCGGGGGCGCCCAGACCGGTGCCGACCGCCGTGCCACCGATGGCGAGCTGGTACAGATCCGGCAGCGTGGCCCGCAGCCGCTCCAGCGCGTCGGAGAGCTGGGCGGCATGGCCGGACCACTCCTGCCCCACGGAGAGGGGGACCGCGTCCCGCAGATGGGTGCGGCCGGTCTTGACGATCTCGTACCAGGCGCGGGACTTGGCGGCGATGGCCTCCTGGAGCAGGCTGACCTGCGGCAGCAGCGGGTCGTGCAGGACGCGCACCGCGGCGATGTGCATGGCCGTGGGGAACGTGTCGTTGGAGGACTGGCCCAGATTGACGTGGTCGTTGGGGTGCACCGGCTCCTTGCTGCCCACGACGCCGCCGACCAGCTGGATCGCCCGATTGCTGATGACCTCGTTGACGTTCATATTGGTCTGGGTGCCGGAGCCGGCCTGCCACACATACAGCGGGAAGTGGTCGTCCAGCGCGCCGGAGACCACCTCGTCGGCCACATGCGCGATCAGATCCGCCTGCCACCCGGCCAGCCGCCCCTCCCGGCCGTTGACCAGCGCGGCGGCCTTCTTCACATGGCCGTACGCGTGGTAGACCGCCTTGGGCATACGGTCGTCACCGATCGCGAAGTGGACCAGGGCCCGCTGGGTCTGGGCACCCCAGTACCGGTCGGCCGGGACCTCGACGGTCCCCAGCGCGTCCGTCTCCCGCCGGGTGCCGGTGGCGTCGATGCGGGTGGGCAGGTCCCGCCGCACCCTAGGGGTGCCCTGGGCGCCCCGGCGCCGGTGGGGCGTGTTCATCGCGTGCTCTCCCTGACGGATGGCAGCCCATCCATACGCACACTCCGCATCACGGCTGTTGCCCTCCCCGCCAGTGTCGCTCCGCCCCGCCCCGGCCGCATCCGGCCGGGGCGGCCGCGGCTCGGGTCGGCCCGGCCGTCGGGTGGGCGTCCTGCCCGCCTCCCTCGGCTACATCGCCTTCGCCGTCCTCACCGGGGCCATCACCGTCATCTGACCCCGGCCATCAGCCCAGCCGTCCGGGACGTCAGATCCGGGTGCGCAGCCGGATGAGGGTGCCGTCCGCGTCGGCCTGCATCTGCACCACGTCGCACAGCATGCGGACACCCCACAGCCCGAACCCGGGCTCGGTGTCGGCCGGTGGGGCGAAGCCCCACAGCGCGTCCGGGTACCAGTGGCCGGGCCCGGAGATCTCGCAGACCAGATCGCCGTCGTGGACCCAGGTGCCCAGCCGCGCAGGGGCACCGCCGTGGCGGATCGCGGTGGTGGACACCTCGCTCACGGCCGCGACCATATTGCGCAGCGCGTCATGGCCCATGCCGTGCCGGCTCGCCCGCTCGGCCACGAAGGTGCGCACGGCGTCCAGATCGGTCGAGACGATCGACACGGACTCGGCCGTGCGCGGGGCGGACGGCAGGGGGCGCCGGTCGCAGGTGGCGCTGAACGGACCGGGGTCGGTGTAGGCGTCGCTCTTCTCCGGCCCGTGGCCGTCGATGATCTCGGGGTGGGTCTGGCGCGCGTAGGCGAGGATCTCGGGGTGCAGCAGACGCCGGTCGTAACAGCAGATGGCGCGGGCGCCGGAGTGGGCGAAGGCCGCGTTGACGATCGACTCGTAGCGCGCCCACTCCACCACCTCGAGCGGGGTGCGGCCCTGCCACACCGGCTCGGCGATCACCCGGACCCGGCGCGGCTTCTCGGCCTTCACGAAGGAGTCATAGGCGGCGATGGTCTTGACCGGGTGCTGGTACCAGCTGAGCGCCTCCTCGAACTGCACCGCCTTGGCGTCCCGCCCGAGCGCGTCCCGCAGCGCGTCGATGTTGGAGGTGGCCGCGACGACGGCCACGGCGTCGTCCGCCTCCAGGCCTTCGCGGAGGAACGGGACGCAGATGTCGACCACTTCCTCCTCGTCGCGGTAGAGGAATCCGCGATGCATCATCGCATCGCGGGGGTCCGCGACGGGGCTGCTCGGGCTGGTCATCGGGCCTCCCTGGGGCTCGGCCGGCGAAAACACGCGGTGCGTCATCGAATTTCCGGACGGTATAGCGCAGTCTGCCACTTCTCCGGCCCGGCGCGCAGCCCGTTCCGGCCATACATGGACGGCATCCTGACGGTGCATTAGCATCCTCGGGCGTGACAGAGCTGAAGAACATCAACGCAAATGGACTTGATTTCGGGTATTTCGAAGCGGGCCCGGCCGACGCCCCATTGGCGCTCTGCTTGCACGGCTTCCCGGACTCCGCGCACTCCTGGCGTCATCTGCTTCCCGCGCTCGCGGACGCGGGCTACCACGCCGTGGCGCCCTTCATGAGGGGCTACGCACCCAGCGGCATACCCGCCGACGGCGCCTACCAGGCGGGTGCGATCGCCGCGGACGCCAACGCGCTCCACGAGGCGTTCGGCGGCGACGGCGACGCCGTGCTCATCGGCCACGACTGGGGCGCCATCGCCGCGTACGGCGCCACCGGCAGCGCCCCCGAGCGCTGGCGGCGCGCGGTCACGATGTCGGTGCCCCCGCTGGGCGGGGTGCTGGCCGACTTCTTCAACTATGACTACGGCCAGTTCAAGCGCTCCTTCTACATCTTCCTGTTCCAGACGCCGCTGGCCGAGGCCGGGGCGGCGGCGCACGACATGGCCCTGATCGACGGCCTGTGGCGCGACTGGTCGCCCGGGTACAAGGACGCCGCCGAGGACATCGCGCACGTCAAGGAGAGCCTGCGGGACCCGGCCCACCTCGCCGCCGCGATCGGCTACTACCGGGCGTTGTTCGACCCGTCGCGCCATGTGGAGGCGTACGCGGCCGAGCAGGAGGCCGTCACCCGGACCGGAGAGGTCCCCATCCTCTATCTGCACGGCACCGACGACGGCTGCATCGGCGCCGATGTCGTCCAGGGGGCCGGGGACCACCTCCCCGCGGGCTCGCGGATGGAACTGGTCGACGGCACCGGGCACTTCCTCCACCTGGAGCGGCCCGAGCGGATCAACCGGGAGGTCCTGGCCTGGCTCGCCGGGTGACCGGGCGGCCCTGGGCCCACGCCATACCGCCATACGGCGTGTGACCAGGACCTCTTCCAACGCGGAACGCGATGCGGCCGCGGCGGTACCCCGACCGGGGCGGACCCGGTCGAGCCGCCGCGGCCGTCGCTTTACCGCCGGTATACCGCCGCTGATCCGCCCTCTTCCATGCTGGGCGCATCGCTACAGCCGCCCGGTAGGGACGCGTCTGGAGAGGGCCTGTGAACGTCGACCAGCAGCATCAGCCTCATGTCGAGGACGAACCCCTCTACGCCTGGAGCACCTTTCAGCTCTGCGGCGGGGTGGAGGGGTCCGGCCCGAGCGGCACCTGCCGGGCCGAACGCACCGCCCGTGCCTGTCTCGAAGCGGCACTCCAGGCCACCGCGGCCCACTCCGGCGCGTACTCCTGGGGCCAGCTCAGCCGGGTGTCCGCGGATGTCGACCTGCCCTTCCACCTGTGGGCGCGGGATCCGGTCGCCTGGGCCGAACCGGGGCCGAGGAAGACGGTCACGTGGCGTCCGGGCGCGGCTCCGCACCCGCAGTGATCCGGAACCGTCGGCGGTGAGGCGAGGCAGTGCTAGTGGTAAGGGAATCACGATGAAGAGCAGCGGACCCGGCATCGGGCTCAGGACGAGGGAGTGGCGGCCGGCCGACCACGGACGTCTTGCGGTCAGCGAGGCGAACCCGGCCAGGGTCTACAACTATCTCGTCGGCGGCAAGGACAATTACCTCGCCGATTACGAGCAGGCTCAGCGATTTCTCGGTGTCGCACCGGAAGTCCGCGACACCGCGCTCTCCAATCGGAGATTTCTGCACCGGGCCGTCCGTCATCTCGCCGCCAATGGAATCAGCCAATTCCTGGATATCGGCGCGGGATTGCCGGCGACCCCGAATGTGCATGAAATCGCCCAGGCCGTGAATCCCCGCGCCCGGGTGGTCTACGCCGACAACGACCCCATCGTGGCGAGCCACGGCCAGGCCCGGCTCTCCGTCTCCGGCACCACGATGGTCAAGGCCGACATCCGCTCGCCCGAGGACCTCCTGGGCCATGAGGAGCTGCGGCGGCTGCTCGACCCCGCACAGCCTGTCGCGATCCTGCTGACGCTCGTCCTCGACTACATCGAGGACCTGGCGAACCCCGTCGGCATCGTCCGCCGGCTCATGGACTGGGCCGCGCCGGGCAGCTGTCTGGTCCTCTCCCACGCCACCGGTGACTTCACCCTCGACACCGACCGGGACTGGGAGGTCATCAGCTTCGAGGGCCCGGTGTCCATGGTCGCCCGCGACCATGCCGGGATCATGGAGTTCTTCTCCGGGCTCGACCTGCTCGCCCCGGGCCTGGTGCAACTTCCCTCCTGGCGCCCCGGCATCGGCG
>NZ_JAAAYH010000178.1:0-17096 GCF_018035285.1 Streptomyces sp. MK37H
CCGGGCAGCCGATCTGGGGCTGATGCTCTTCGCCGCCTGCTTCGCCGCCGCCAGCTCCGATTCCATACCGATCGGGGAGGACCTCGATCCGCTGTGGCTGACCGTCGATCAGGTGATCGGCGGGCTGGGATGTGCGACGGTCCTGCTGCGGCGGCGGTGGCCGGTGGCGCTGGCGGTGGCGCTGCTGCTGGCGGGCAGCGAGGTGTCACACTATCTGACCGGTCCGGCGATGGTGGCGGTGTTCACGGTGGCCGCGACCCGGCCATGGCGGGCCACCGCGTGGGTGGCGGCGGTGGCCTTCGTACCGCTTCCCGTCTTCCTGTGGCAGCTGCCGGAGGTGTCCGGGGACCGGAAGAGCTCGGCGCTGACGTACTTCGCGCTGATCGCCGGGGCCATCGGATGGGGGCTGTTCCGGCGGTCCCGGCAGCAGCTGATCGCCTCACTGCGCGAGCGGGCCGAACTGGCCGAGGCGGACGCGGAGTTGCGGGCCGAGCGGGCCCGTCGGGAGGCGCGGGAGGAGATCGCGCGGGAGATGCACGATGTGCTGGGGCACCGGCTGACACTGTTGAGCCTGCACGCGGGGGCGCTGGAGTTCCATACGAAGGCGCCCCGCGAGGAGATCGGAAAGGCCGCCGGGGTGATCCGGGAGAGCGCCCATCTGGCGCTGAGCGATCTGCGTGAGGTGATCGGGGTGCTGCGCGCGGGACCGGCGGAGGACGAGCGGCCCCAGCCCGAACTGGCGGATCTGGCCCGGCTGGTGGCGGAGGCCCGGGCGGCGGGCGGCCGGATCGAGCTGACCGGGCCGCCCGACGACCCGGCCCCGCCGCCCGTGGTGGGGCGCACGGCGTACCGCATCGTCCAGGAGGCGCTGACCAACGCGCGCAAACACGCGCCGGGCGCGGCGGTCACAGTACGGGTGGCCGGAGGCCCGGCGGACCGGCTGACGGTGGAGGTCCACAACGCGCCACCGCCCGGGGCGACCACGGACACCAACGGTGGCGAAGGCGGCCGTGGCGAAGGCGGCGGGCAGGGGCTGATCGGACTGACCGAACGGGCCCGGCTGGCGGGCGGCGAGCTGAGCGCGGGCCCGGCCCAGGGCGGTTTCCGGGTGCGCGCCTGGCTACCCTGGCCCGCGGCGGACACGGTGTCCGCCGCGGGCCAGGGGTGAGGGAGGACGGCGCGGGTGATCCATGTCCTGCTGGTGGACGACGACGCGATCGTACGGGCCGGGCTGCGCCTGATGCTGGGGGGCGCCCCGGACATCGAGGTCGTCGCGGAGGCCGCCGACGGGGCGGAGGTGCCGGCCCTGGTCGCCGCGCACCGGCCCGATGTGGTGCTGATGGACATCCGGATGCCGGGCGTCGACGGGCTGACCGCCACCACCGGGCTCCGGGCCCGCCCCGGCGCCCCGGAGGTGCTGGTGCTGACCACCTTCCACACCGACGGCCATGTGCTGCGGGCGCTGCGCGGCGGCGCGGCCGGGTTCCTCCTCAAGGACACCCCGCCGCAGGACATCGTCACGGCCATCCGCACGGTGGCCGCCGGGGATCCGGTGCTCTCCCCCGCCGTCACCCGCCGGCTCATCGCGCAGGTGGCGGGCGGCGGGCAGGAGGACCGGGCCACCGCCGCCCGGGCCCGGCTGGCGCTGTTGGGCGAACGGGAGCGGGAGGTGGCCCGGGCGGTCGGGCGGGGTCGGTCCAACGCGGAGATCGCCCGGGAGCTGCATCTGGCGCTGCCGACGGTGAAGGCCCATGTATCGCGCATTCTGACCCGGCTGGATCTCAACAACCGCGTCCAGATCGCCCTGCTGGTCCATGACGCCGGCGCGTCGGACGACGGCTGAACGACTCTGCTCGTACCTCGGGATGTGAACGATGAGGGGCAATTTAAATCAGTCGCTTGACTTAAGCGTGGCCCATGGGGTTGCCTGATCTTGTCGATGACCGCCCCGCCCCGCCCCACCGAGGGAGAGCGTCGTGACTCCAGGAGACGGCGAGCAGTTACTCAGCTATCCGCTCCCCAGCGATACGGCGCCCCGAGTGGGCCCGGCTGCCGGGGCGCACTCCTGCCTTGGCCAGGCGTTGGCCCGCACCGAGCTGCAGGCCGTGCTGGATGTGCTGCTGCGCCGCCTCCCCACCCTTGAACTTGCCGTCTCCGTAACGGAGTTGCGGCGGCTGGCGGGCCTGGCCGTGGGCGGGCCGCGCGACCTCCCGGTGCGGTGGTGAGCATGGCGGGCAGGGCCGTACGGCATGAGCGGGCCGGTGCCACGCGCGGGGCGATCCTCGCCGCCGCGGAGCGGCTGTTCGCCGAGCGCGGGGTGTACGCGGTCTCCAACCGCCAGGTCAGCGAGGCCGCAGGGCAGGGCAACAACGCCGCGGTCGGCTACCACTTCGGCACCAAGGCCGACCTGGTGCGGGCCATCGCCCGGCAACACGCCGAGGAGGTCGAGCGGTTGCGCCTGCGGATGCTGGGCGAGATCGGCGACTCCACCGGCGTACGGGACTGGGTGGCCTGCCTGGTGCGCCCGGTCCTCGAGCATCTGGCGGAGCTGCCCAGCCCGACCTGGTACGCGCGTTTCTGCGCCCAGGTGATGACCGATCCCGCGCTCCACGAGATCATGGCCGATGAGTCCCTGGCCTCTCCGGCGCTGCGGCGGACCGTCGAGGGGTTCAACCGGTGCCTCCCCGAACTGCCGATCGAGGTGCACATCGAGCGCGGGGCCATGGCGCGCCATCTGATCCTGCACATGTGCGCCGAGCGGGAGCGCGCGCTCGCCGAGAACACCGCCACGCCCCGGTCCAGCTGGCACGACGCCGCCACCGGCCTGATCGACGGGATCGTCGGGCTGTGGCTGGCGCCCGTCAGCCGCTGACCGCGGCCTTCACACACCGGCGGCCCGCCGAGGGCCGTCGAGGGACAACGGGGGTTCCACCACACGCCTCAGACGAATTGAGGGAGCGATGACCAGCACAGTGAACCCGGTGGACGAGCGCGCCGCGCGGGCCCCGGAGTTTCCGATGGGCAGGGCGGCGGGCTGCCCGTTCGATCCGCCCCCGGCGCTGCGGGACCTGCAGCAAGAGGGCCCACTGGCGAGGGTCCGCCTGTGGGACGGCAGCACACCGTGGCTGGTGACCCGGTACGCCGATCAGCGGGCGTTGCTGGGCGACCCGAGGGTCAGCGCCGACATCCACCGGCCCGGCTACCCCCGCCAGGCCCCCATGCCACCCGGAGGTACCGGGGTCAGCTTCATCCTCAAGGACGACCCCGAGCACGCCCGGCTGCGGCGCATGGTGACGGCGCCGTTCGCCATCAAGCGGGTGGAGGCCATGCGGCCTGGTGTACAGAGGATCGTGGACGACCTGATCGACGAGCTGCTGGCCGGTCCGAACCCGGTGGACCTGGTGGAGGCGTTCGCCCTGCCGGTGCCCTCGCTGGTCATCTGCCGGCTGCTCGGAGTGCCCTACGCCGACCACGACTTCTTCCAGGACAACAGCAAGGTCATCATCAACCGGAACGTCACCCCCGAGCAGCGCTCGGCCGCCCATGGCAACCTGATCGAGTATCTGGACGGCCTGATGGGTGAGAAGATCGCCCACCCCGTGGACGATCTGCTGTCCGGTCTCGCCGAGCGGGTCACGGCGGGCGAGCTGTCCCGCAACGAGGCCGCACAGATGGGTGTGCTGCTGCTGATCGCGGGCCATGAGACCACCGCGAACATGATCGCGCTCGGCACCCTCGCCCTCTTCGAGCACCCCGGGCAGCTCGCCCTGCTGCGCGACACCGACGATCGCCGGCTGATCGCCTCGGCGGTGGAGGAGCTGCTGCGCTATCTGCACATCACCCACAGCGGTCGGCGCCGGGTGGCGGTGGAGGACATCGAGATCGGCGGGGAGGTCATCCGCGCGGGCGAGGGGCTGATCCTGGCCAATGACATCGCCAACCGGGACCCCGGGATGTTCGCCGAGCCCGACCGGCTGGACCTCCGGCGTGACGCCCGCCGCCATGTGGCCTTCGGCTTCGGGGTGCACCAGTGCCTGGGCCAGCCACTGGCCCGGATGGAGCTCCAGGTCGTCTACGGCACCCTCTACCGCCGTATCCCCTCCCTGCGGCCGGCCGTGGAGCTGGAGCGGATCCCGTTCAAACACGACGGATCGGTCTACGGCGTCTACGAACTGCCCGTGACCTGGTGACACAGGAGTAGGTGGTGCGGGCGGAGGCGGGACCGGCCGCCTCCGCCCGCGATCACAACTGTCCTGTTTTCGATGTTGCTGAAGTTGAGCACAGCTCAATAGAGTGGTTGTTGATATTTAAAGGAAATTGTCACGGCTTTCCCACGGCGTCGCGTTCCTGGAAGGAAGGCACTGTGCACAACGAACCTCTCCACTCTTCCGAGGCCCTCGACTACCTCGTGATCGGCGCCGGCCCCGCCGGCCTCCAGCTCGGACACCAGTTGGCAACGGCGGGGCACCGCTACCGGATCCTGGAAGCCGGAAGCAGACCGGGCACCTTCTTCCGCACGTTCCCCCGCCACCGCCAGCTGATCTCCAGCAACAAGGTGCACACCGGCATCGACGACCCCGAGTTCAACCTCCGGATGGACTGGAACTCCCTGCTGTCCCCGGATCCCGAGCTGCTCTTCACCCGTTACAGCAAGCGCTACTTCCCGGCCGCCGACGACTTGGTGCGCTATCTGGCCGACTTCGCCGAGGCGTTCGGCCTCGACATCGCCTATGACACCCGGGCGGTACGGATCCGCCGCGACGACGACGGTTTCATCGTCACCGATCAGCACGGCACCGACCACCGCGCCCACCGGCTGGTGATGGCCACCGGGGTGAGCCTCCCCTACATCCCGGACGTGCCGGGCATCGAGACCGCCGAGAACTACACCGTCGTCTCGGTGGACCCTGACGACTTCACCGACCAGCGCGTACTGATCCTCGGCAAGGGCAACTCCGCGCTGGAGACGGCCGACAACCTCATCGAGACGGCCGCCGTCATCCACGTGGCCGGACCGCACAGCCTGCGGCTCGCGTGGAAGACCCACTATGTGGGCCATCTGCGCGCCGTCAACAACAACTTCCTCGACACCTACCAGCTCAAGTCGCAGAACGCCGTGCTCGACGGCAGTGTGCTCTCGATCGAGAAGGAGCCGGGCGACGGCGGCCGGTACCGCGTGCGGTTCAGCTTCTCCCGGGCGGACGAGGTCGTGAAGGAACTGCTCTACGACCGGATCATCGTGTGCACCGGCTTCCGCTTCGACGCCTCGCCGTTCGACCCCGAGTGCCGCCCCGACCTCGTCATCAACGACCGCTTCGCCGCCCTCACCTCGGCCTACGAATCGGTCAACGTGCCCGGGCTGTACTTCGCCGGCACCCTCACCCAGCAGCGCGACTTCAAGCACTCCACCAATGGCTTCATCCATGGATTCCGTTACGGCGTACGGGCGTTGAGCCGCATCCTCGACGAACGCCACCACGACCGGCCCTGGCCGCACCAGCCGCTGGCCACCGAGCCGACAGCGCTGGCGGACGCCGTGGTGGCGCGGGTCAACCGGAGTTCCGCGCTGTGGCAGCAGTTCGGTGTGATCGGCGATCTGCTGGTGGCGCCGGACGGCGACCGGAGCCGCTACCACGAGGAGGTGCCGGTCGCCTACGCCCATGAATCCCCCCTGACGGCGGGCGCCGACTACTTCCTCGTCACCCTGGAGTACGGCCCCGACCACGACAAGGTCGACCCCTTCGACATCACGGTGCGCCGGGCGGCGCAGAACTCGGTCGGGGAAGCCTTCGACGCCTCCTATCTGCATCCGGTGATCCGCCACTTCCGGGGCGGTGAACTCCTCGGCACCCATCACATGGCCGAGAACCTGGAGAACGAGTGGAACCACCCGAAGGTCCACCACGCCCCGCTGGTCGAGTTCTTCGCACGTGAGCTGGACGCACAGCCCACCGGCGCGGGGCGGTGACAGCGCCCCATGCTGATGACCGTCCAGGACTTCGAAACCGCCGCCCGGAGGAGACTCGATCCCGTCCACGCCGACTTCATCGCCGGCGGAGCGGGGGACGAGATCACCGTACGGGCCAACGAAGAGGCGTTCCGGCGGCTGCGGCTGCTGCCCAGGGTGCTGCGCGGCAGCGCCGTGCGGTCGCTGGACATCACCGTGCTCGGCAGCCGGGCGCGGACACCGGTTCTGCTCTCGCCGACGGCCTTCCACAAACTCCTCGACGAGGAAGGGGAGTCGGCCACCGCACGCGCCGCCGCGGCCGTCGGCGCGATCATGATCGTCAGCATGGCGTCCACGGTGGCGGTGGAGGACATCGCGGAGGCCACCCGTGGCGCCGGTGAGGACGGCGACCCGGCGCCTTTGTGGTTCCAGCTCTACCTCCAGCCCGACCTGGAGTTCACCCGGACCCTGGTACGGCGGGCCACCGACGCCGGGTGCGGCGCGCTGGTGGTCACCGTGGACTCCCCGGTGCGCGGCGCCCACGCGCGCGACCTGCGCAACGGCTTCCTGGATCTGCCGGACGGACTGCGCTGCGAGCACATGGTCGAGCCGGGCGAGGGCGGCCGGGCGCGGCCGATCGCCATGTCGCCGGAGATCTCCTGGCAGCACATCGACTGGCTGCGCGGAATCACCTCGCTGCCCATTCTGCTCAAGGGTGCCCTGCACCCCGAGGACGCCCGGCTGGCGGTGCGCCACGGTGTGGACGGGCTGCTGCTGTCCAACCACGGGGGCCGTCAGCTGGACACCGTGCCCGCCACGATCGAGCTGTTGCCCGAGATCCACGCGGCGGTCGCCGGTCGGATCCCGATCGTGCTGGACGGCG
Organism: Streptomyces sp. MK37H; assembly: GCF_018035285.1. NCBI lineage: Bacteria > Bacillati > Actinomycetota > Actinomycetes > Kitasatosporales > Streptomycetaceae > Streptomyces > Streptomyces sp. MK37H. The sequence goes on from NZ_JAAAYH010000178.1 coordinate 6,831, forward strand.
GGGTGCGGCGGGGCACCGATGTGATCAAGGCGCTGGCGCTCGGCGCGTCCGCCGTGGGCATCGGCCGGCCGGTGATGTGGGCCCTGGCCGAGGGCGGCGAGAAGGGCGTGCGGCGGCTGCTGGAGCTGCTGCGCGAGGAGGTCGACCACGCGCTGGCGCTGTGCGGCGCCTCCGGTGTCCGGGACCTCACCCCGGATCTGGTGCGCGCCCCGGCCTGGCCGGACACCGGCGCGTATGCCGCCCGGCCCGGTGGAGCGGTCTCATGAGCCGCGTCGGACGCCCGGCCGCCGGTGCGGCGGCCGTGGCGCTCACGGCCAGCCTGCCGTACTGGCTGCCCCGGCTGGTGATCGCCCTGCGGGTGCGCCTCTTCGCCCGGGTCAACGGCGAGGAGGGCATCCCGGCGCCCGGCCGTGAGGTGCCCGTCGAGGAGTTCAAGCGGGTCTACGGGCATCCGGCCGCGAACGGCCGCAGCCGCGGTGCCGCCCTGTCCGACCTCTTCTGGTACTGGCTCTCCCCCGGCCCCGAGGTCCACCAGGAGCATCTGGAACCCGGCCCCCGCTACGACGACGTGGCCAGGACCACCCGGCAGATCCTCGCCGGGCTCTCCCGCGAGCGGTGGGGCGAACTGGTCGGCCGCTGCACCCGGCGAGTCCTCGATGAACTCGAGACACGGACCGGTGGGTACGGCGCCCGGGAGCTCCGGGTGCGGCTGCGCGATCTGATGATGCCGGTGTGGGCCGAGGTGTACTACGAGGTGGTCTTCCGCGAACCGTGCCCGCGCCACGTCCGGGACCTCATCGTCGGCAACGCCGATGACGTGGTCAACGCGCTGAAGTGCACCAGCCTGCGCCATATGGACCGGCGGGACCGGCTCACCTCGTATCTGCGCGAACGGCTGGCGAGCGCTCCCCCGCCGGTGCCGCTGCCGTCGCTGCTCACCGAGCGGGAGCGGGCGTATTACCTCCAGGGCACGTTCTTCAACACCGCCGTGGTGCAGACGTCGGAGGCGATGGCCCATCTGCTGCTGGCCCTCGCCACGCACCAGGGCGTCCAGGACCGTCTGCTCTCCGGCGAGGAGGAGGACGGCTACCTGGACCATGTCATCAACGAAACGCTCAAGCACTTCCCGCTGTTCGGCGTGGCCCACCGCATCACCACCGACGAGATCCCCCGGGCCGGGCGGACCCCGATACCGGCGGGCTCGGTCCTGCTGTTCAACTACCCCGAGTATCAGCGGTCGGGAGCCACCGGGCCTCAGCGGTTCGACCCCGGGCGCTGGCTGTCCGCGGACACCCGGCCCGCCGCCTTCATCCCGTTCGGCGTGACCGCCAACCGGCCCTGCCCGGCCCGTGGTTTCGCCGTGCTGACCATGCGGGTGGCGGCCGAGGAGGTCCTGCGGCGCTTCCGGCTGGCGTCCACGGCCGAGCACACCCGGTCGCTGCCCAGCCGCGGACCCTGTCTGCTGATCCCGCACACCCCCCGGCGGGCCCGGGTGGCCTGGGGACCGGCCACACGGGCGGCGAGGCTCGCGGGGATGCGGCTGGGCGACCGGTGGGGGGCCATCCCGCGCAGCGTCACCCAACTGGTGCTCGGCGGCTACATGGTGTGGGACGCCCGGCGCCAGGGGCTGTGCCGGAACTACTTCGCGACGGCTGCCGGTGACACCGCCGTACCCGCCGCCGTCGGCAGCCGATGAGGAGGGCGAGACGATGACTCCCACAGAGCTCGCCCCCGCCTTCTTCATCGCCGCCGTGGTGATCCTGCTGACCTGCCGTCTGGTGGTGCTGGTGATGGGCCGGTTCGGCCAGCCACCGGTGGTCGGTGAGATGATCGCCGGTGTGGTGCTCGGCCCGTCGCTCTTCGGTCTTCTGGCGCCGGACGCCTCGGACGCGGTCTTCCCGCCGGAGCTCAAACCGGTGCTGTACGTGGCCGGGCAGATCGGCCTGGTGGCCCTGATGTTCCACGCGGGGTACGAATTCCGGGCCCACGCCGGGAAGGGGCTGGCCGGAACCGCGGTGATAGTCTCCTCCGCCGGGGTGATGGTCCCGCTGCTGCTGGGCGTGGGGCTGACCCTCGCCTCCCACGGCCACGTCCCCATCTTCGTCGACGGGGTCTCGGTCTGGGTGACCGCGGCCTTCGTCGGGGTCGCCCTCGCCATCACCGCCTTCCCGATGCTGGCCCGCATCATCACCGAACGGGGGCTGTCCGGGACCCGCTTCGGCTCGCTGTCCCTCGCCTCGGGGGCCACCGATGACGCGGTCGCCTGGCTCCTCCTCGCCGGGGTGCTGAGCGTGGCCTCGGAGAAGCCGGGGCCGATCATCAAGGCGCTGGGCGGTTCGCTGGTCTTCGTGGCCGTCCTGCTCCTGGTGGGGCGGCGGCTGCTGGCGTGGATCGTGACCAGGCCGGGGCTGAACGATGAGACCCGGCTGCTGTTCACGGTCGCGGTGCTGTTCTGCGGCGCCTGGTTCACCGACACCATCCAGCTGTACGCGGTCTTCGGGGCGTTCTCCGTGGGGCTGGCCATGCCGCGCCACGAGGCGTCGGAGCGGGTGGTGCGGACCGTCCAGGGGGCGACCCAGGTCATCTTCGTGCCGATGTTCTTCACGTACTCCGGTCTGAACACGCGGTTCGACGTGTTCGCCGACCCGGCCGTGATGGCTTTCGGCGCGGTGTGCGTCGTGCTGGCGTCGGTCGGCAAGTTCGGCGGCTGCTGGGCGGCCGCCAAGCTGTGCGGGGAGCCGGATGCGGTGGCGGTCCGGGTCGGCGCCCTGATGAACGCGCGCGGGCTGATGCAGCTCATCGCGCTCAACATCGGGCTGTCGGCCGGGATAGTCGGTGATGAGCTGTTCGCAGCGCTGGTCCTGGTGGCCCTGGTGACCACGGTGATGACGGTCCCGGTGCTCAACTGGCTGGACCGCCGGGACGCCAGGTCCCGGGCGGCCGGGGAGCCCAGCGGCACCGCGGCGGCGGTGCCGGCCGGGAGCTGAGCGCCACCCTCCGCACGGGAGAGGTCCCGGTGTGCCCGTGGGCACACCGGGACCTCTCAGCCCCGGCGACCCCGCACCGTCACGCCGTCTCCAGCGGCCCGGTGACCCGCGACAGCAGCGCCCGCTTGTCCGGCTTCCCGCTCGGCGCCACCGGCACCTCGGTCACGACGGTGACGGTGGCGGGGACACTCGCCTCCCCCAACTCCGCGGCGACGAACGCGCGCACGGCGTCGAGGTCCGGTTCACGGTCCTCGGCCGGGACGACGAAGGCGTGCGCGGCCTCGCCGGTACGCTCGTCGGGCGCGCCCACCACATACGCCTGGTCGATATCGGGATGGGCCGCCAGCGCGCGTTCGATCGCCCCGGCGTAGTGCACGATCGCGTTGATGATGACCACGTCCCGGGCGCGCCCGGTGAGCCGCAGAAAGCCCTGGTCGTCCAGGTGTCCGACATCGCGGGTGCGCACCCACCCGGCCCGTAGCACCTCCAGGGTCCGCTCCTCGTCCTTCCAGTAGCCCGCCATCGCCGAGTCGGTGCGCACCCATATCTCGCCGGTGGTCCCGGCGGGCACCGGCCGCCCCTCGGGGTCGCGGACGTCCATCTCCACCCCGGACCAGGCCCGGCCCACCGAGTCGTACACCTGGTCCGGAAACTCGGCCATCTCCTCCGGGGTGAGCAGGGTGAGCATGCCGGTCTCCGTCTGCCCATACCCCTGGTGGACCACCGGGCCGAGCAGCCGGGCCGCCTCCGCGAGCCGGTGCGGGGCGAGCGGGGACCCGGCCACCAGCAGCACCCGGAGGCTGGAGGTGTCCACGCGGTCCGTGTGCAGGACGTCCAGCACATGGTGCAGCCGGGGCACGGTCATCAGACACGCGGTGATCCGGTGGCGTTCGAAGACCTGGGGGAAGGCGAGCGGCGGTTCGGGGATGACGGCGGTGCCGCCACCCATCAGGCAGACTCCGAGATGCTCGAAGATCACCGCGCTGCTCAGGGTGCCGAAGAGCAGATACCGCTGGTAGCCCGCCGCCAGCCGTGTGGTCCGCTCGGGCCAACGCGCGGGCTGCCACGCCCAGTTGAGGGCGAGCGAACGGTAGCTGTGCGCACAGCCCTTGGGGCGTCCGGTGCTGCCACTGGTCAGCGTCACCAGGGCGATGTCGTCGGGACGGCCCTGGGCGGTCAGCTCCCCCACGGCCTTCGGGTGGGCGTCCAGGAGGTCCGGGCCCAGCCGCACCACGGTCACCCCGCCCGCCGCGTCCAGCAGTTCGGGGGTGGCACCGGTCTCGTCGGCCACCAGGACGTCGATTCCGTCGGAGAGGACGTACACCAGATGGGCCGCGGTCATGCCGGGGCGCAACCCCGTCACCCGGCAGCCAAGCGCGTACGCCGCCACCAGCAGCGCGAAACCCTCGGGCGTCACATCGGTGGCCACCGCCACCGAACGACCCGGGCCGAGTCCGGCCGCCCGCAGCCCGTCGGCGCACCGGCCGATCAGCTCCAGCACCTCGCCGCGCGAGAGGACTCGCGAGCGGTGTTCGAAGGCGGGCAGCTCCGGACGCGCGCGGAAGGCGTCGATGAGGGCCTGGGGGAAGGGTGCCGTGATGGGCCCGGCGTCGCGGTGGGGGGATCTGTGACCGGACGCTCCGGCTAACGTGTCCATGTGCGTCTCCGTTCGGGGGGATGGTGCCCATTGGGACGTGGTGGATCACCCGACACGATACGGCGGCACGGCCCGCCCGCGGCCACGGTTGCGGATCATCGGCGGCGGCGCACCGCCCACGACGGCGCGGCACCCCCCGCGGCATCCGCCACTCCCCCTCACCGTCACGCGGTCATTCGCCGCGCCAGACGTTGTCGAAGGCCGCTTCCTCGATGGCCCGCCGCTGCCGCTCGGCCTCCAGCTCCATCACGGCGTCGTTGACGGCGGCGAGCACGGTCACGGTCGCGTCGCCGGACGCGCCCGCGGCGTCTTCCGCTGGCTCCTCACGGATGCCGATGGCCGCCGCGAGGGTGGCGAGGACGGGCTCGTCCGAGGCCCAGCGGTCCGTCGCGCGGCGGCGGGCGGGCGAGTCGACCGGCACCGCCTGACCGGCGCGGAGCGGCAGCCAGCCGTGGCGCCGCCGGGTGATCTGTCCCGCCTCCTCCAAGGCGTCCAGATAGGCGGAGGACAGACCGCGGCCCCTGCGCCACAGCCACTCGCCGACCGGCTCGTGGGGCGGCTGGCGAACGAGGGACGCCGCGGCCTCGTCCAGCAGGCGATCCCCGGTCGGCGGGCAGAGTCCCGGCACGATCCGCTCGTCCTCGATCGTGAGCGTCTCGCTGCCGAGGAGGTCGATCAGCTCGGCTCCCGCGAGCGCGAGCGACAGGTCGCCCCGCTCCAGGGGTCGGATGGGCGCCACGTCCAGAGTGACGATCAGCAGGTCCCGCGGTGTGGTCATCAAACGCTCCGCTCGCCGTTCCTCGCCAACGATACGTTCCGAAGCGTAAGGCTGTCCGCCGACGTGCCTGCCGGATGCGCCATGTCAGCGGCCGCTCAGGAGCCGGTGGCCCCCCAGGTGTGGGCCAGCGCGGCCGCCTCGCCACGCGAGGTGACACCCAGCTTCTCCAGGATGTTCGCCACGTGGAACTTCACCGTCGACTCGCTGATGTGGAGCTCCTGGGCGATCTGCCGGTTGCGCCGCCCGCGGGCCAGCTGCTCCAGCACCTCCAGCTCGCGCGCCCCCAGGACGTCCAGCGGATCCTCGCGGGCCGGCTGCGGTGGGCCCAGCGGCACGGTGGCCGTCACGGTGGTGCCCCACTCCGGGACCGCGTCCACGTCCAGCCGTCCGCCCAGCGCGGCCAGCCGCTCCCCGACCCGGCGGGCGTCCAGGGCGGTCCGCCTCAGGACACCGGGGCCGTCGTCCCGTACGGTGGCGCGCAGCTCGCCCTCGCCGACCTTCCAGCCGATGTGCACGCGGTGCACCGGGCGCGGCGCGCCGTCCTGACCCGGTCCCTGCTCGTTCAGCATGGCGTGCACCACGGCCCGCACCACCGTTCGGGCCGTATTGGCCACGTCGGCGGCGAGCAGCCGGTCCGCGCCCTCCTCGGTGCCGGGCGGGCCGAGGTCCAGCCGTACGGACAGGCCGCGCAGCTCCGGGCGGAGCGATTCGGCGAGCCGGGCGAAGGCATCACCGGCCGGCTCCTCCACCAGCGCCTGATCTCGGTCGGTCCGGGCGCGCAGTTCGGCCAGGGCGCTGACGGCGAGGTCCACCGCGCGGGCCCGGGCGGTCCGGTCGTCCAGAGCGCGGGCGCGCAACACGCCGAGCAGGGCGGACAGGGCGGCGCCGTGGGCGTCGACGAGCTCGGCGATGGCCGTGGCCCGCGCCGCGGCCGCGGCCCGCGACGGGACCAGCGCCCCGGGCACCGCCTCCGCCGCCATCCGGTCGCGGTGGGCGGTCACCAGGTCCCACAGGGCGCGGGCCGCTGCCAGGGCCTCGGCCGGGACGGCGGTCTCCGCGGTCCGTACGAGGACGAGCAGCGCGCCCCGCGCGGTGGCGTCGCTGTGCACGGCCAGCACGGGCACCTCGGCACCGGCCATCCACGCCCGGCCCTGCCAGGTTCCCTCGGCGCGCGCCACCGGGGCGATGGCGGCCATCTCGGCGGTGGTGATGGCGGTTCCGGGGTCGCCGGGCGGGTCGCCATGGGTCTTGAACGGTGAGTGCGGGCAGTTGCCGGAGAGCTCGGCCACGGCCCGGTGCGCGATCGCCTCGGAGAGCGCGGCGGACAGGCGCGGCAGGATCTCGCCCAGGGGCGCCCGGATCACATCGACTGCGGCCGTGAGGTCCATGTCCGTCAGCGTAACGGGACCGTCCCGCGGCCCCGGCTGTTCCTCCGGCCAGGTGGAACTGGCCGAAGGAACGGCCGGGGCGGGGCATGTCCCGGCCGAGGATGGCGTTGTCGCTACAAACATGCCCCCTCGACAGGGCTGACGGGAGTGAGAGTGATGAAGGCGATCGTCTACGAGGAGTACGGCGGCCCCGAGGTGCTGCGGCTGAAGGAGACTGAGGAGCCCCATCCGGGTCCCGGGCAGGTGCGGCTGAAGGTCATGGCCGCCGCCGTGAACCCCCTCGACTACAAGATCCGCAGTGGCTGGATGCCGCAGATGGGCCCCGCCGCGTTCCCAGCGATCCCGGGTATGGAGGCGGCCGGGGTCGTCGACGAGGTCGGTGACGGGGTCACCGATGTGTCGGTGGGCGATGAGGTGCTGGGCTGGACGGACACCGGGGCCTACGCCTCGTACGCGCTGGCCACGGATGTCGCCCCCAAGCCGGCCGGACTCGACTGGGAGACGGCCGCGGCGCTGCCCGTGGCCACCGAGACCTCGGCACGGGTCCTGGACCTGCTGGGGCTGAAGGAGGGCGAGACCCTGCTGCTGCACGGGGCCGCCGGTGCGGTCGGCGGGGTCGGTGTCCAGCTCGCGGTGGCCCGGGGCGCCACCGTCATCGGCACCGCCTCGCCCGCCAACCACGACTATCTGCGTTCGCTCGGCGCGATCCCGGTGGCCTATGGCGAGGGCCTGGCCGACCGGGTGCGCGCCGTGGCGCCGAAGGGTGTCGACGCCGTCTACGACGCGGCCGGCCAGGGCGCCCTGCCCGTGTCGATCGAGCTGCGGGGCGGCACGACCGACCGCGTCGTCACCATCGCCGACCCCGCGGCCGCCGATCTCGGTGTCACTTTCTCCGCGGGTGGCGGCGGCCGCCCCATGGAGGCCATCGCCGACTACGCCCGGCTCGCCGCGGAGGGCCGGCTGCGAGTGCCCGTGGTGCGGAGTTTCCCGCTCGCCGACGCCGCCGCGGCCCATGAGCAGAGCGAGGCCGGCCACAGCCGCGGCAAGCTCATCCTGCGGCCCTGATGAGCGCTGCCGCGGCCGCCGTCGTGGCCTAGGAGGCCGCGTTCATCAGGTCCAGTGCGCTGTGCTGTCGTGCCGCGTCGGTCTTGTCCAGCGGTCCTGACCAGCGCAGTCCGTACTGGTCCAGCGCGTTGCGGTCGGAGGCGTAGGCGCGGTCCGCCTGCCGTTTGAGGTAGGCCGTGTAGGGGTGGTCGGGCAGGGCCGCGTTCAGCTTGGCCAGCCCCCGCACATGGGCACCCTTGAACGACGGGCCGTCGGCACCGCAGTCGCCGGTCTCACAGGGGTCCCTGAGGATGCCGTCGGCCGTATTGAGCTGGGACGACGTGGTGGCGGCGGTACCGATACGACGGGCCGTGTCGAGCACCGAACCGTCGCCGGTCGCCCGGTACAGCTCGGTCAGGCCGCCGAGCAGCACACCCTGGTTGTAGGACCAGACCGCGCTGCCGTTGTTCTTGCAGGTGCCCAGGTCGATGCCGTCGTTGACCAGGTTCGAGGCGTTCACCATGCCGGTGCCCTGGAACCATGTCCACTCCGTCTTCGCCCGCTGGAGATAGGTGGTGTCACCGGGGATCCGGTTGTGCAGGGCGGCGTTGAGCTGGAGGTAGAGGGAGTTGGCGATGGCGTTCTTGTACGTCTTCGCCGTGCTCCACCACACACCGCCGCCGCAGGTGGAGTCCCAGTAGGAGGCCATGTAGTCGGCGTCGGCGCGGGCGGTGGCCAGATAGCGGGAGTCCCCGGTGAGGTCGTAGGCGGCCACCCAGGCCAGACCCCACCAGCCGGTGTCGTCGATGTAGTCGTTGCGGAACTGCCCGCCCTGCGCACCGAGGTTGAGGTCGTAGGTGCGGGCGATCGCGTATTCATAGCTGCGCATGCCCGTGACGCGGATGTTGTCGATGACGGCCGTAAGGGCGTTGGCCGAGTTCCACCAGCCGGTGGTGGAGAACAGCCCGGTGCCGTACGAGTAGAACGCCATCTGGGCGGTGGCGGCGGCCGTACGGCGGTCCCACGCGTTCCAGGTCGTACGGGCCCAGGGCGTACACGCGATGTCGGCGCGGTCACCGGCCTTGCCGCAGGCCCGCAGCGCGCCGATGCCCTGGGCACCCCAGTCGTCCACGTTGTACATCAGAGTGCGCCAGCCGCGCTGCCCGGAGGGGATGGCGGTGTTGCCGAGGCGGCTGCCCGAGGACCAGGTCCGGCCGCCGTCGAACGAGCGGTCCAGCCACACCTCGTCACCGGGGCTGCCGTTGTCGATGGAGGCCCAGCCCATCGCGTCGGTGTCGTCGAAGTGCAGGGCGATGGAGCGGGAGAAGAGGGTGGCCGTGACGGGGGTGCGGCTCTGCGGGGCGAGCGCCGGGTCGCGGGCGTCGCAGTACTTGTTGCACACGGTGGCGGACGGCGCCGCCTCGGCCGTGGCCGGGAGGAGTTGCGGTGCCAGCAGGGCGAGTGCTCCGGTGGCGAGGGCGGCCAGGCGGGTGCGCAGCGGTCTCTTGCGTCTCATGCCGTACCTCCTCCCGGCCTAGTTGAAGGGGTCCAGGGTGATGGACGCCTGCTGCGGATCGCCGTCGTGGACGAGCGACTCGTGCTGGCCGACGTCGTCGAAGGCGAAGGCGTACGCCTTTCCGTCGGCCATCTGGCCGTGGATGACGCGGGCGTAGTGGTTGGTCACGCCGTCGGTGTAGAACCCGGCGTCGCCGGTGTCCGGCTGGTTGGGGTTGGTGAGCAGGGTCGTACGGTTGTAGCCCGCGCACAGGGTCCGCGAAATCGGGCCGCGCACCTGGTCGTTGGGCGCGTCGAGGCGCTTGTAGCAGCCGAAGACGGAGTCGGAGTCCGGCTTCTGGAAGCTGGTGACCACGGCTCCCGAACCATTGGTGAAGTTCATGACGTCGCCGGAGACCCGCCCGAAGTACTTGACGCCCGGCTGGTCGGCGAAGGGTGTGACCGTGAGGGTGGTGCTGGTGTACTTCTGCCACACCCGGTTGATGTAGTCGTCCATCGCGTTCGCGGGCAGGGCGCCCGCCTCGATGCCGTGCCCGGGTGACAGGGCCCGCAGCACGGTGCCGTCCGGGCGGGTCTGGATGAGCTTGCCCCAGCCGCCGGCCTGTGCGCGCAGTGCGTTGAGGACGCCGTTGTAGCCGCCGGGCTTGAGGTGCCCGGTGGTCTTCGCGCTGCCGTCGGCGCCCTGCACGCCCACCGCGTACGGCGCGGAGAACATGTCGACCTGGGTGCTGTTGATGTACAGCCCCGAGTCGTCGAGGGTGAACTCGCTCCAGTTGAACAGGATGTTCCGGTTGGGGTCGGAGGGGTTCTGCACGGCGGGCTGCACCAGACCGCCGGTGGTGAGCCTGAAGTCGATCTTCTGGCCGTAGGAGAAGTAGACCCGGCCGGAGAGCTTGG
>NZ_JAAAYH010000179.1:0-17091 GCF_018035285.1 Streptomyces sp. MK37H
CCCTCACACCCCGCCGGGTCGGTTGTGCCGCCGGGCTCAGCTTGTGCCCGCTGGGCCGTTCTTCAATCCCGGATGGCATTCTTCCGGGTACGTACGAAGGAGAACTCCCATCACTGGCTGTTGAGAAAATCTGTCATGGAGAGAGTAGACATGGATGTGTGCGGGGGTTAGTGTTTCTTCGTACCCAAGAAGTCGAAGAGGGCACGGCAGAGATGAACTGCCGTGCGAGCAGGTCAAGCAGGACGCGGAACGGCAGTGGAGTGGCGGGGCCGGGATAGGAGTGGGTTCCTTCACTGACTGCCGGGCCGAGCGGCCCCAGGGGCCGCATGCACCACCCGCGATATCCAGCAGTACAACCGAGTAACCGAATGAGGTAAGGAGCAGACGCCATCAGGATCGCCCGGGCGAAGCAGAACACCGCTCGGGTACCGCAGACCCCGGATTGGAAGGTGGTCCCCGGTCACGCAGCCGCGATCCCCGTACCTCCGCCCTCCCAGGCGGACCAGCGGAACAAGAAAGTCGGCGCAGTCAGCCGGCAGATGGTGTTGAAAGCTCGGGGCCCGGGTGCCAGTACGGCACCCGGGCCCCTCGACGCGTCCCTATGGAAGAAGAGGTCTATGCCCCCTCGCAGTGCCCACCCCGTCGACAAGCTCGACGACGATGACTACCCCGCCTACACCATGGGCCGGGCCGCCGACATGCTCGGCGCCACCCCCGCCTTCCTCCGCGCCCTGGGCGAGCACCGTCTGATCACCCCACTGCGCTCCGAAGGCGGCCACCGCCGCTACTCCCGCTACCAGCTGCGCATCGCCGCCCGCGCCCGCGAACTCGTCGACGCCGGCACCCCCATCGAAGCCGCCTGCCGCATCATCATCCTCGAAGACCAGCTCGAAGAAGCCCAGCGCATCAACGAAGAACTGCGCACCCGCGGCGCCACCTCGTAACGACGTCTCGAGACCGACCTGCCCGCCCTGATCACCGCTGCGGGCACGACCTCACCCGCGACGGCAGAGTTTGCCCCGGGGGCCAGAGTCCTACACCGTGAACCAGGCCCATCCGCCGCAGCGAGGTTCATGAGCCTTGCCTCGCTTGGTCAACTCTTCACACCCCAACGCAGGGCCGACCGGCAGGCCGGGCCAACTCTCACGCTCAGCCAAGCACGCTGAAGCACTCACGGGCCAGACCGGGCGCTCAGTCACCTCGGGCCGTCCGGACGGGCTTGACGCGGACACCGCTGGACATGCACAGGCCCCGGAACCGGGCGACGGATTCCGGGGCCTGTGCATGGCTGGTGACCACACGCTGGGGCTGGTTTGCCCGTGCCCGGCCTGGCGGTGGTGTGGAGGGCGAGGGCGAGGGCGCGGCAGTGCGGCCCGGGACTTGCCCCGGGACCCTGTCGGCCGCGGCGCAAAGCGGTCTTCGCGTCCATCCCCGCGATTGTCTCTGCTGTGGTGCCAGCAGCGAATCGCGGTGGGTGATCAGCTTGACTGTGGGCGTCCGAAGAGCAGGTCGTAGCCTGGCGGGAGTTGGAGCAGGATGCGGTTCATCAGGTCCTCACTCGCGACATCGGCCACGACGCTGAGTACAGCGCTGACGTCCCAGGTTGCGGTCTTCTCGGTGGCGCCTTCGATCCAGGCTGCGGTCGCCCGGATGAACCGCTCGGGTGACAGCGGTTCGTGTGCCTGGAGGGGACTGAGGAGGATCAGCGCCAGCGATTCCGGCAGCCGGTCGGCCAACTCGGCGCGTACCTCACCCACCAGATGAGCGCCCAGCAGTGCCAAGACGACGCGGGAGGCCCGCTCTGCCTCCTGCGGTGTGGGATATTCGCCGCGTTCCTGGATCGCGGCGATGTACGCGTCCCAGCGCATGCGCATGACGTCTTCCCTCCGGAATGGGTGGCCGCACAGAGGCGAAGCGCGCGGACGGAAGCCGCCGTGTCCGTCTCCTGCCGCGGTCTTCAGCTGCTGATGTACGTGTACGAGTCGCCGCCGCTGACGGCGAGCTTGCGGGGCTTGGCCTGATCGGCGACCGGGGTACACAGCCGCAGCATGCCGGCCCCGTGCGACGCGTCGATGCGATCATGGCTTCGCTGCTTCATACGTTGCTGCGGTGCCTGGCATCGTTGGTTCGAACCGGGCCAGCCCACGGAAGGGGTCGGTTCGCGCGAGCATCATCGGTCTCCTCACTTACTCCCCTCGAAGACGGGATGGACTCCTCGACGCAGTCCTATCTTGCTCGCATGCCGGGATTTGACACCTAGCCGAAGCGGCAATTTGGGGTGGTTGCGGGCTATGCGGCGGAAACACCGACGAGCTTTCGGCCGATCGGGGAATTGCCGCTCGCCGCGTTCGGCGCCGCTTACCCACGAGGTGGTGCTGGGGCTGGCCACGACCAGACGCGGCTGCGGGCACCGGGCGACCGGGGTAGCAGGTCAGTCGGACAGGTCCGCCCGGCCGAAACAGCGTGGCGTAGCCTGACGGCAGCTGGCTGAGGATCTGGTTCAGCTCCCCGCCGGAGACGGCATCGGCCAAGGTCGACAGCACCGCGCTGGCGTCCCACTCGGCCGTGTGGGGGCGTGCACCGACCCGTTCGGCGACGCGTCGGCAGAACTCCTCCACGCCGAACCTCTCCGCCTGCCGCTCCGGCTCGCCCGTCAGTGGCGCACGTAGCTCCTTGGGCAGCTGTGCCGCCAGGTCCGTCGCCTCACCCGGCGTGATTCGCTGGGCGAGGACCTCAAGGACCGCGATGGTGATCTTCTCGGCTTCCTCCCGGCCGGTGTCCTCGCCACGTTCACGCACCTGCGCCAGAAACTCGTCGTGCCTCATCGCTCTCCTCCGCTTGTTGATCTTGATGCGAGCACTTATTGCCACACACGCAGTGGGAATATGAGTCGTATTGGGATGATTATGGATAGTGGAGGTCTCGGTCAGGGGGACTTCCGGAACGCAAGCCAGCCGTGGCGCGCCACCTGGCGAGGAGCCTTTCGGAAGGAGATGATCGGAAATGACGCTTCCGGTTCGGCGCCAGCAGACCGGTACGGTGTGGGACCCGTTCCGCGAGTTCAACGACCTGTACCAGCGCATGGGCCAGCTGTGGCAGTCGGCCGTCCCTGGAGGCGGCGGCCTGCTCGGTGAAGCGTGGGCGCCGCTGGCCGACCTGGAGGAGACCGACGATGCCTACCTCCTCGAGGTCGACCTGCCCGGCGTGAAGAAGGACGACATCACCATCGAGCTGAACGCCGGCGAGCTGTCGGTGCACGGCGAGATCAAGGAAAAGGAACGCACCGGTGTGCTGCGCCATCGCACCCGGCGCACCGGCCAGTTCGACTACCGGGTGACGCTGCCGCAGGGCACCGACGCAGAGCACATCAGCGCCGAACTCGCTGAGGGGGTACTCACCGTCAAGGTCCCCAAGGCCGAGAAGGCCAGGCCCGGGCGCATCGAGATCACCGGCTGACGACCGCGTACACCGCCCGAGCCCGCCCACTGCGGCAGGCTCGGCGTATGTCAGCGCAGGACAGGTGAGATTCCCGACGGTGACTGACGTCCTCATTGAGTCGGCGGAGGCTGCGGGCTGCCTCTTCCTGACGGATCTGCGCCAGCAGGTACGGCCGGGACGCCGATGCAGGGTAAGGTGCGGAGGTTTCTGGCCGAGGGCAGCCTGCCCAGCTGTGCCTGTTCCCGCGATTGCCCTCTGCCTGGCGGGGACGGTGTGCCGCGACGGTGGCGAGTGCCGGTCCTGGACGGGACCGAGCGACTGGGCGTCTTGGGCGTGGACCTCGCCGAGCACGTCGGTGTCGAACAGGCCCGGGCGGTGGCCTTCCTGGTCGGCCTGCCGGTGGTGAGCAAGCGACCGCACAGCGACCCCTACGTGCGGCTGGTGCGCGCCGGGGCGATGAACCTCGTCACCGAGCTGCAGTGGAACCTGATGCCGCCGCGCTCGTTCCCCGGCCGGGACGTGGTGATCCCTGCGGCCATGGAGTCGGCCTGCACCGTTCGTGGCGATGCGTTCGACTACGCGGTCGCCGGTGGTCAGGTCCATCTGGCCGTCTTCGACGCCATGGGGCACAACAGCCGTGCCGGGCTGGCCGCGAACCTGGTGGTGGCTGCCTGCCGCAACCAGCGGCGCCAGGGCGTGGGCCTGGCCGCCACCCGGGGGCGGATCGAGCAGAGCCTGATCGAGCACTTCGGGTACCCCCCTACACCGACGGCATCATCGAAGCCCGCGACCGCTACGGCCGCCACATTCGGCCTGGCCGGTTCGCCGACTTCATCGTCCGCCACCACGCCGACGGCCTGCCCGTCCCGGAGACCCTGCGCCGCCTGATATGGGCGGTACTTGACCACCACGACGGGCAGATGGCCGACGACGCCACCGTGCTGTGCCTGGAATGGCGCGGCCCCAGCCGCAACCCCGCCATGCGCCCCGCCGACGGAGCGGCAGCCACAGGCGGGGGAGTGAGCAAAGCGGGGGTGGAATGGCCGGCCCAGCAGGCCGCCCGCGCGCCGCTCCCGCCCGCTGTCCTGGTGCGATGACGTTCGTCAAGGGCGTCGGTTACGCCGCTTTGCAGTGCTTGTTGCCGGTCAGGACGGTCTGCAGGCGCTGGTAGCGGTCGAGGTCTTCCCAGGTGGCGTGATCGGGCGGGCTGGGGTTGCCACGTCCGCTGCCCCAGGCCCAGACGCTGGCGGTGATGCCCGCAGCCAGCGGGATGACCAGCCACAGCAAGGCGCCCACGATCAAGATCTTCTTCGTCGTCGGTCGGCGTTGGCGCGCATGGCACAGGCGGCTCCTCAGGCCGTGAGCTGCTTGGGTGCCCCGCCGGAGATGGCGATCTTGCGGGGCTTGGCGTGTGAGGCCAGCGGGATGCGCAGCGTGAGGACGCCGTTGTCGTAGGCAGCCTCGGCCGCTGTGGTGTCCAGGACGTCGGAAAGGGCCAGACGACGCGTGAAACGGCCGGTGGGGCGCTCGTTGAGCAGGGGCCGGGCGTCGGCAGGAATCGGGGACGGGCGCTCGGCGGTCAGTGTCAGCCTGTCACGCTCCGTGGTCACCTCAATGCTGGAGCGGTCCATGCCCGGCAGGTCGAACTGCAGGTAGAGCGCTTCATCGTCACGCCAGGCATCCGCCGGGATGACGGTGCCGACCGTAGTGGCGGTCTGTGCGAGCTGGTGCACGAGCCGGTCGAGATCACCCAGAGCGCCGGTACGCGCAAGCATGTCCTGTTCTCCCTTCAATCTGCACACCCCGCGGGACGTCGACGGTCCGCAGTGCGGCCGGACGAAAACGAGTACTGTCCATCCATATAGCCGATCGCAGACTTATTGACAAGTGCACACTGGATGAAGTTGATAGAACTCCACTCAATCCCTGTCGCGTGCAGTGAACTGAACGGTCGGTTGCGCCGACGGAGGTGACCCGCGCACGCGACGGTGTGCCGGTCGGCGCAGAGAGCTGGAATGGAGGTCGCTGGTGACGGAGAGCAGGAAGAGCATCTGGCTGCTGGAGGCCCGTGGTGCCGCGGCGGTGGTGTTCGGGGTGCTGACGCTTTTCTGGCCGCAGATGACGGTGCTGGCTCTGGCCTGAGTGTTCGGCGCCTACACATTGGTCGACGGTGTGGTGCTCATGGGCGCGGCGTGGCGGCGCCGTAGCGAGCGCCGACCCGCGCTGACCTGTGCGACGGCTGGGGCGCTGGGCGTCGTCGCCGGTCCGATGACAGCCCTGTGGCCGGGTCTGACGGCGCTTGTGCTGGTGGTCTTGGCGGGCGGCTGGGCCATCGTCACGGCTGTGTGGAGCTGTGGGCCACGCGGATGCGGCATGAGGTGCGGTATGCGTGGTGGTGGCGGGCCTCTGCCGCGGTGCCGGTGGTGGCGGGTGTGCTGCTGTGGCTGCGTCCGGATGCCGGTGCGGTGGCTATCGCGCTGGTCCTGGGCGTGTACGCGCTGGTCGTGGGCGGCATCTGGCCGGCCGCCGCCTGGCGGGAGTACCGCGCGCACCGCGCCCGCGGCTCCCGGTGGTGGACAGGAACGACGTCCGGTGCGCGCGTGGCCCACTGATCCCTACCCGTGTTTTCTTCAGCGGACCGCGGGCCGGCCTGCCGTGCGCTCAGGCGTGCCAGAAGGCAGGTGGGTATCCCATGGCGCGGCTGTATATCGACGACGGCGAGCTGGTGGTGGCTCTGCCATGGCGGTGGGCGCTCGCGGCGCGCCGCCGCACCGTGCACCTGCCGCCGCAGTGCGTGGACGAAGTGCGCAACGAGCCGCACTGGTGGCGGGTGGTGCGTCCACGCCCGGAGCGCCGTTGCCGCTTCCGCCCCGGGCGCTGGTGCGTGGGCGAGCTGGAGCACGCGCGCGGCCGGGACTTCGTCGCCCTGCGCACGCAGGGGCCGGTGCTCGTGATCTCGACCTTCGGCCGCGACGCACCGTACGCCCGGCTGGCTCTGTCGACCGACGACCACGAAGCTGCCGCGAGTCGGCTGCGGCAGGCTGCCGCCGAGAGCGCCCCGCAAAAAATTGAGTCGCAGGTTGTCAACTTTCCGGCGGCGTTGTATATCAGAAGCAGAAGGGAAATAGCGGGAACGATCTTCAAGGAGGGATGATCATGCTGATGCGGACGGATCCCTTCCGCGAGCTTGACCGGCTCGTCGATCGGGTCTGGGGCACGGCCGCGCACCCGGCTGGCATGCCGATGGATGCCTGGCGCGAGGGCGACACGTTCTTCGTGGAGCTGGACCTGCCGGGCGTGGACCCGGAGTCCATCGACCTCGATGTCGAGCGCAACGTCCTGACGGTGAAGGCCGAACGCAAGCAGGCATACGGCGACAACGGTGACACGGTGATCACCGAGCGGCCTGCGGGGACGTTCAGCCGGCAGTTGTTCCTGGGCGACACTCTCGACGCTGAGCGGATCGAAGCCTCCTACGAGGCGGGTGTGCTGAAGCTGCGCGTTCCGGTCGCCGAGCAGGCCAAGCCCCGCAAGATCGCCATCAGTGGCGGCAGTGACCGCAAGGAACTGGACAGCTGACCCAGCAAGAGCTTCGTCTCGAGGCCCCGGGCGACTGGCCCGGGGCCTTGCCGTCTTCGGGGGCTGGGCTGTCGGGCGGTGCGATCATTTCAAAACTGGCCGTCAGGGGCTGGCGCTCATGGTATGCCGGATGATCTCCAGTCCATCAGTGGTCCCCTCGCAAGCGCGCCGCAGGCTGGAGATGGCCGCGACGCAGCCCTCACCGCGTCTCCCGTGCGGGGACCCTCCTTCAACTGCTCTGTCCACATGGCAACGGGCCACGTGGGCCCGGCGTCAATCGGTCTCTCGCGTGCGGGTTTCGTGCGCATCAGGACCGGGCCGGGCGTTCCGGCTCTCCGCCACCGGCGTCGAACACCTTGGTGAAGATGGCCCCGCACCGGCAGCGGGAGTGCTCGATCAGTTCCCCGTCTTCGGACACGCTCAGCCCCTGGCTGAGCCGCACGTGCACGTGATCGCCCATGGTGGGCTGCTTTCTTTGACATCCTTGGTCAGGCCATGGTGGAGGTGGGCCCCTTTGCCCGGCAATGTCGCAGCTCACACCGTCGTAGTGGCTCCTGAACTGCGTGACCAGGTGGTCGACGATCCGCTGGTCCCAGTCATCACCGCCCAGGCGGGTGTCGCCACGGTGGCTTTGACCTCGATGACGCCCTCGCCCATCTCCGGCAGCGACACGTCGAGGATGTCGCCGCCGGCCGGGCACTCGTCCTGGCCGGCGGGGCGTCCGTGCTCGCGGCGAGCCTGGCTGTTTGCCTGCCCTGGCCGACACCCGGCGGGATGTCCCGCCACCGCGATCGGACTACCTGGCGGTCTCCGGATCGGCGGACTGCGTGTCTCCCATCTCCACGCGGAAGGGGTATGTCCCGGCTGCGGTGAACGTGTCGTGGATCGGCATGATGAGCGAGGTGAGGCGACGGACGTTCGCGTCGCCGATCGGCGTCCACAGCGCGGCGCAGTGCTCGTCGGTCTCGTCCTCGATCTGCTCGCGCGCCGCGATGCCGGCATCGGTCGCGGTGCCGTCGGCGTTGAGCCAGCCGCGTGCGACGAGGCGTGCCGTTGCCGCAGCCACCTCCTCGTCGTTCCACAGGCGGGTGGCACGTGCGATCGCTTCCGGGAAGTGACCTGTCGCGGTTTGCAGAACGTTGCAGTCGCACGGCCCGAGGTCGTTGGCGGCGCCCACGATGAAATGCGCGTCGCCGCGCCACTCGCGCACC
Source organism: Streptomyces sp. MK37H (assembly GCF_018035285.1). Lineage (NCBI taxonomy): Bacteria > Bacillati > Actinomycetota > Actinomycetes > Kitasatosporales > Streptomycetaceae > Streptomyces > Streptomyces sp. MK37H. The sequence continues at coordinate 8,229 of NZ_JAAAYH010000179.1, forward strand.
ACCGTGATCTGCTGCCATAGCGCGACGAGCGGATCGGATGGGAGGGGAACCGAGGCGTTGGCGGCAGCCATCGTCTTTCCGGCGTAGTCGGCACTCGCGACGACCGGGTCAATCAGCGATCGTGCCTCCGCGATCTGATCGGTGGTGAAGTTTACGTCGACGCGCTGCAACGCACGATCGACGGCCGCGAAGCGAGCGGCCTGCCACTGCTCTGGCGTTGCGGTATCCCACACGCCTGCCATGGCCTGCACCGACCGCGGGCTGAAGTTGTAGAAGGCCGCGAGCGTGACCTGCCACGGGACCACGCCCATCGGGGCCGACCGGAACGCGAAGTACGCCAGTCCGTACTCGGTCACGCCGAGCTTGGCGGCCTCTTCCGGTGCCTCGGGGATGAAGTAGATGAACAGGTGGGTCGCGTTGATGGTGAGGCTGACCTTGCGAACGGCATTCATGTCCATGTTGGCACGGCCAAAGGTGCTGGCGAGATGCATCGCAGGTTGTCTCCTGGTAAGTCAGTCGAAGGATCAACGTCGGGTAAGGGGGCGGTGCAAGGGTGACCGCACTCAACCTCAAGCGGTGAAGTGCAAGATCGTCTTTGGTCTATCCGGTAGGTCAGGACGGCTCTGGTGCGGTGATCCGTGCGCAGATCGCGCCGAGTTCCCGCACTTCGATCCGGACCGTGTCTCCCGGTGCCAGACAGGGGCGGTGGCCGGACAGCTCCTGGATGCAGCCGGTGCCCGCGGGGCCGCTGGCGAGGATGTCACCGGCTCGCAGCGTGGTGCCGCGCGACGCGTGCGCCAGCATCTCGCCGAACGACCAGTGGATCTCGTCCCAGCTGCCGCCGCCGTAATGCTCGTCGTTGACGTACCCGTCCATCCGCAACGCATAGCCCTTGGCCGAGCGGTAGGACTCCAGCTCGTCGGGGGTGACGAGGAACGGGCCGAGGCTGGTCGAGGCGTCCTTGCTCTTGGACGGGCCGTACACGAACCCCATCTCGCTTGCAGAGATATCGCGTGCGCTCCAGTCGCAGTAGACCAGGTAGCCGGCGATGTGCTTCTCCGCCGTGGCGGCGTCGAGGTTCGAACAGTCCCCGGCGATCACCGCGGCGACCTTGACCTCGTAGTCCCACGACTGCGCGCCCGGGTCGATGGGGATCTCGTCGTGCGGTCCCTTGATCGCCGCCGGGTTGGAGAAGTAGAAGAGCGGATACTCGTACCAGACGGGGCTGACCGTGCCGTCGCCGACGGCTGCCTTACCCGCGTTGCTGACGTGGCGCTCGAACGCGGCGAAGTCCCGGACCGCCGGGGGTACGGGCATCGGCGCCAGCAGTGGACTGTGCAACACGGGAGCGCTCTGGCTGGCCGCGGGTACATGCTCTGATCAGGAACGATGTCACTTTGCGGCATCAGGCAGTACGAGCCAGCATGAACGCCTGTGTGCTCGTAATGCGTAGGTCTCGGGTTCGAAGCCCGAAGGCGGCTCCGGACCCGCGGCAGGATCACCACCCCCCTGTCCGCCGATCGGGAGATCCTTCGGCCTGCGGTGGCAGGAGACGTGCTTCGTGTCGCCAGAGGACTCGAATGAGGGATCACGTGCGTGGCAGTGTTCGAGACCAGAGCATCACAACACGCTCAGTTGTAGTTCCGGTGGCAGCGGGTATGGGCCCGGGCCCTTGAGGGTTCGGTGGATGGGCGTGGTCACTGTGTGTCGCAGTCCGGGCAGTCCGGACACAGTCTGGGTCAGGTAGCGGTACAAGAGTTGCGCCGACTCCACCTGGATGCTCGCGTACAGGTTCGTCGCGCCGGTCACCGCCGCGGCGAAGGACACCTCGGGATGTGCCGCCAGGGCCTCGCCTGCCTCGACCAGCCGCGCGGGGTCGATCTCCAGCCAGAGCGCGATCCTGAGCTTTCGGTGCAGGACGTCGGGGTGGTAGTCCACGTCGAAGTACAGCACGCCTTCGGCGTGTAGATCGTTGATGCGGCGGCGCACTGTGGACTCGGACAGCTTGGTGGCCGCGGCCAGTTCGCCCACCGGGGCCCTTCCGTCGCGGGCCAGCAGGTCGAGCAGCAGTCGGTCGCGGTCGTCCAGCACGACGGGTTCCGAGCCGGCTGTCCGCCCTCCGTGCGTTGGCTGCGGGGTCAGTGCGGCGACCTGTGCGTCGGTCAGCGGTCCGCTCTTGTTGATGAAGCCGAGGTCCTGGCCGAAGAACACATGCAGGACGCAGTGCGCGGAGACGTCGACCACTCGGGGGGTGCGAGGCAGCTTCTGCACCAGGAAGGGCTCCTCCAGGCCGGGCCCGCGGGCGCGAACCGCGGCCATCGTCTCCGTTCCCCCCGAGGTGAGGTTGACCCAGGTGGTGTCCGTGCGCCGGGCCAGCGCCGAGCCGATGGAGGCGGATGCGTCCGGAGTGCACCGCACGCGCACGAACCATGACAGGTCCCCCAGCCGGAACGGGTCGGTCAGACCCAGCACGCGCAGTTTCCCGGTGGTGCGCAGGCGGGTAAAGCGGCGAGCCGCGGTCTGGTCGGAGACGCCGAGCACGGCCGCGATCTCGGTGAAGGAGGCGCGGCCGTTGAGCTGGAGGGCGTGTGCCAGGGCCAGGTCTTCATCGGTGAGGTGATGCCCCACACGGTCGGGACTGTCGAGATACGTCTTCACGGCATCGATTCTAGGGAATACGTGCAAATTGGGCCGTGCGAATTATCTGATCGCGTGCACCCCGTCAACAGTTGTCGAGGACCGGGACTTCGGTCCATTCCCCGATCCCTGAATGGAAATGACGACATGCGTAAGCGGAGACCGCTCATAGCGGTCTGTCTCGGCGCGTGCATCCTGCTGGTGGACGTCACCATCGTGAACGTGGCGCTGCCCAGCATGGCCCGTGACCTCGGCGCGTCCTTCGCGTCGCTGCAGTGGGTCATCGACGCCTACGCGCTGGCTCTGGCGGCGCTGCTGCTCGCTGCCGGCGCTTTCGCCGACCGCTATGGGCACCGGCGAGCCTATGTGGGCGGGCTCGCACTGTTCGCCGTGGCCTCGCTCGTGGGCGGCTTCGCTCCCGATGCCGGGGTGCTCATCGCCGCCCGGGCTGTGCGGGGCACCGGCGGAGCCGCCATGTTCGCCACCGCTCCCGTTCTGCTGCTGGCCTCTTACCAGGGGTGGAACCGCGGTACGGCCTTCGGGCTGTGGGGTGCGACCAACGGGGCCGCAGCGGCGGCGGGTCCGCTGCTGGGCGGCGTCCTGACGCAGCACCTCAGCTGGCCCGCAATCTTCTGGATCAACCTGCCCGTCGCGGTCGTGGCCATCGTTCTGACCCGGCGCTTCATGGCTGCCGACCGGCCGGTCGCGGCCGGCCGGAAGAACCGCATCGACCTCCCCGGGGCCGCGACCTTCAGCGTGGCCGCCGGCACCCTCGTTTACGGACTCATCCGCGGGTCCGACGACGGCTGGGGCTCGCCAGGCACCCTTGTCTCCTACGCTGTCGCCGCGCTCGCCCTCGTGGCCTTCGTGGTGGTGGAACACCGCACCGCCCACCGGGGCGAAACCCCGATGCTGGACCTGGCGCTGCTGCGCAACGCCTCCTTCACCGGGCTGTTGACCGGCGCGCTTCTCCTGCAGGCCAGCCCCTTCGGCTGCCTCGCGCTCGTGTCGCTGTGGCTGCAGCCCCTGGCCGGACTCGCTCCCATCGGGGCGGGACTCGCTCTGACCCCGCTCGCGGCCGCGTCGTTCCTCGTCTCGGCGGTGGCCGGCCGGCACATCCAGCGGCTCTCCCCGCGCCTGCCCGTCGGGCTGGGTCTGCTGCTGATGGCGGCGGGCATGCTCCTGCTGCGCGCCGGTATGACGGAGGGCGCGAGCGCGACGTCGCTCACCTGGGGGCTGGTCGTCACCGGTTTCGGGGTAGGCCTGGCCACGCCCGTCCTTGTCTCCGCCGCCACCTCCGCCGTGCCGCGGCAGCGCGCCGGCATGGCGGGCGGAGCCATCAACACGGCGCGCCAACTGCGCATGACCCTGGCCATCGCGGTCCTCGGCGCCGTCTTCGCGAGCAATGCCGCCACCACGCTGACAGACGGCGAGCTGCCGTACGCCGCCGACGGCGCCGACGCCCTGGACTCGGGTCAGGCGAACGAGGTGATCGCCTCCGCACCGGCCGGCCACCGCGAAGCGGCGGCCGACCTCGCCCACCAGGCTTTCGCCGCTGCGGTGGACCACGTCTTCCTCCTCTCGGCCCTGGCCGCGGCCGTCGGCGCCGGGCCGTACTGCTCCTGGTCCGTCCGGCACCCGGGTCTGACCCCGTCCGTACCTCCGAGGCCGCGGGCAAGGCATCCACCCCTGCGCGGACGTGACGCCAACGCCGGCCCAGCGGAAAGGAGGGCGCGGCCCACGGCTCCGGAACTGGTGGGAGACAGGACGGCGAACAGGGCGCGGGCGCGGTCGCCGCCCGCTGCCGGGCTCCGGCGACGGGCTGACGCCACGGCGCTCTGAGATCGGCCGGCAGGCGGACACGCCGAGCGGTTGACGGCCACGGCGAAGGTCACGGATGCGTTGCGCGAAGTCGTCTGGCGCACTCACACAAGTTGCGCCGTGAGTCGACCTTCGTCACCTCACCCGTTCAACGTCGAGACATTGAAAGAACACCACCGTCTCGTACGTGATCGCGCCGTGTACCGGTCTCATGTCGGAGGAACTCAAACCTCCGCCGGGCCGGCAGGAATCACTCAAGACAGTCATGACAAAAGGACGTGCGAAATGGGAAATGTAGTGCTGGTCCACGGTGCTTGGAGTGACGGCTCGATCTGGCAGGAAGTCATAGGCGACCTGCACGAACAGGGCCATCAAACACTGGCCGTCCAGTTGCCGATGACCTCACTCGCGGACGACATCGCCTGGACCCGTCGGCACATCGACGCGCTGGAAGGACCGGTCACCCTCGTCGGACACTCCTACGGCGGCACCGTCATCTCCGGCGCGGCACTCGAGCATCCCAAGGTCAACTCCTTGGTCTTCGTGGCCGGCTACGTGCCTGTCGAGGGGGAGACCATCGGCATGCTGAGCGACAAGGGTGCCGAGATGCCAGGCCGCGTGGCCCTGCGGTTCGCTGCGGACGGCTGGTCGGACGTAGACCCGGAACTGTTCGGTGACGCACTCGCCCACGACCTGCCGCCCCGCCTTGCCCGGAGCCTGGCCGCCGTGCAGAAGCCGACCCATGGAGCCTGCCTGACGGCCCCGGCCTCTGCGGGCGCCTGGCACGACCTCCCCTGCGGCTACGTCCTCTCCGCCCACGACCGGATCCTCGATCCCCAACTGCAGCGCTGGTTCGCCACACGCGCCGGAGCCGTCGTCACCGAGCTCCCCAGCAGTCATCTCTCGCCACTGTCACATCCCGAGGAAGTGGCCGCGGCAATCTCGGCGATGCTGCGGCCCGAAGAGGATTCCGCAAGCTGATCCGAGCTGCGGCCCTGTCCCTCAATTCCCAGCGTGCCGGCCCGGGTCATGTCCGGTCCCGCGCGGCCGAAGCGGGCTGAGCACGGCGGGGTACGCCGCGCTCAGACCGGCGGCATCGGCGAGATCCGCCAGAAGCCGTGCCCCGCCTGCCCTACGTCACCGCACTGGATCAACTGAACGCCCCTGGACGGTCCTTACGACCTGTGCCAAGTGGGACCGTCATGCTCAGAGCGGGTGGCGACCGTCCTGCGGCTACGGCCCGCGGATGGTCGCCCTGCGCCAGCGGCGAGCGGGGACGGCCGGGGGCGAACGGGCAGCAACGGAACTTCACGTGGCCGCGCGAACTCCCGTGTGACCCAGTCGCGGCCACCTGCAGAACCTCGATTCCAGAGCCCGGCCGACCCATCACCCGGACGAGCGGTTGCCAATTGATCGCTTGTCCGTTTAGGCGGATGCCGGGAGCAAGGTCCACGCCAGTCGCTCATACGTCAGTTGGCGCGCAGCAAAACGGCGCTACCGGAGGCCTGGGCGATCGTGCGCCACTTTTACGACGTCGAATCCGGCCGTATGGAGCTCGCAGCCCGTGAGCGAGGCAGGGACTACGAGCGGTTCGACATCCCCGTCGCACGTGACGGTGGGATCACCGGCCTGCTGGCCGAGGCCGCGCTCCCCGACCGACGCTTCGATGTCGTGATCTGTGAAAGCACCTCACGGGTCGCCCGGCGCATGTTCGAGAACCTCTCCGCCGAGCGGGACCCTTGAACGGGCTGGCGTCCCGCTCTTCGTCCGGAACGACCCCATCAAGTTGGACGGTGGGCGAGCGCAGCAGGTCCTGCAGCGCCGTATCAATCAGTCTGTCGCCGAGTACGAGGTGTTCAACGCCTCGAGACCTCCTGGGGCGGGCTGTGCACCCACGTGCACGAAGGCTGGAACATCGGCAAACCCCCGTACGGCTACCGGGCCAAGCACTATCGCCACCCCAATCCCGTCAAGGCCGAGCGCGGTGCGACCAAGTCGCACCTGGAGCCCGATGGCGTGCGTGCGGAGACGGTCACGCAGATTGCGCCCTGGCGGTATTACGAACGCCTCGGCTACGCCACCATCGTCGACCGTCTCAACGCCGACCCGGAGAAGTACCCGCCGCCCGTCCCGCCCGGTGGCGCCGCGAAGGCGCGCGGTGCGTGGAGCAAGTCGGCGGTGTGCGCGATCCTGCGCGCCCCCAAGTACACGGGCTACCAGGTCTTCAACCGGCGCGCCCGCCGCAGCCGCAGAAGGATGCTGCCGAGGTGGTCGCGGCGGCGTATGCCGCGGCGGGTTAACACGTCGCGATCGTCGATCGGCGTGGGCAATCGGCGTAGCGGTCGGGCGTTGGCGATGCCGTGGTGCGGCCGGTGGGCGATGTAGAACTGCTCGCCGGGGAAGTTGAATGTGCTGGTCGAGGAGTACCGGGATGCCGTTATCGAGGTTCCGGCGTCGTACGTGGCTGGCACACCGTCGCCGACCGCGTCGGATGCTGCGGTGGCTGACGACGGCCGGGGCTCTCTGCGTCCAGAGGACGATCTCACGGCGAATCGGCGAGGCATGGCTGTGAGTGCGAAGCTCAATGAGGTCGCCCCGGGCATCGCGGCCGCACTCGATGGCGAGCGGCGGATGGAGTTCTACCGCGAGCTCCTGGCGGTCGCGCCGGAGGACGCCGAGGGTGTCCTGCGCCGCTGGTGGTGCGAGGCGCTGCTGGACACCGACCCGTCCGGTGGCCGGTTCACCGAGGCCGTGCTGAACGGCACCCTGCCCACGAAGAGCGTCGCGGCGGCTATCACGCGCCGCCAGGCGGCCGGGCTGCCCGTTGAGTGAGCCGCACGGCCAAGAGCCGGAAGGCTGGCCGTGTGAACTGTCCGAAGAAGTCGAAGCGCTGGCCGACTTATCCCTGGTGTCTCTTGAACGAGGGCCAGCGTCACCTCGGCACGCTGGAGAGTGGGGAGGTGCCGCCCGGCGAAGTAACACCCCGACCAGCTCCAGCAGGGACAGCCCGAGCAGGCTGCCGCAGATCAGATCGCCCAGGACGAACCGCGCCGGGTCGCCCGTGGTAATCGCGGCGATGCCCGTGCCGATGACGGCGGTGCCTAAAGCCCAAGACCGGGAAGTTGGGGCGGTTGTGGCTGGTCGGGTGGGTTGACATGGGAACGGAGCCCGGCGCGGACTGTGAGTGTCGAGGTCACGGTTCGTGGGGGCTCCGTTGTCTGTTCAGTGTGCCACCGATGGGGTGGTTCGGGACCGGTCGTGGGTGTGGTTGCCTGCGCATTTAGGGGCGTTGACGCGGTGGGTTCCGCCGTCGTTGGTGGACGAGGTCGTTGAGGCGTCCAGCCGTGGGGAGCATCGGGTGCGGTTGCTGCCGGCCCGGGTGGTGGTCTACTTCGTGCTGGCCATGGGGCTGTTCACGGACTGCGGGTATCGGAGGGTGTGGGCGGCGCTGACGGCCGGATGGCCGTTCGGGAGCGTGGCTGATCCGTCGGCGGCGGCCTTACGACAGGCTCGACGGCGCCTGGGGGCCGAGCCGCTGGCCTTGCTGTTCAACCGGCTGCGCGGACCGGTCGGCACAGCGGGAACGCTCGGGGTGTTCTGGCGGGGGCTGCGGCTGGTGGCCTGGGACGGCACGTGCCTGGAGGTGCCCGACAGCAGGGCGAATGTGGCCCGCTTCCGTCGGCATGCATCCCGGACCACACGTCCGGCGGGCTATCCACAGGTGCGGCTGACCGCGCTGGTCGAGTGCGGCACCCGCGCGCTGATCGACGCGGTCTTCGGACCGCAGCAGTACACCGAACTGCCGCAGGCCCGTGCCCTGCTGCCGTCATTGGGACCCGGGATGTTTGTTGCTGGCAGACCGCGGCTACGACGGATACGAAGCCTTACGGGACGCCGCCGCCACCGGCGCCGATCTGCTGTGGCGGGTGCAGGCCGGGCGCCTGTTGCCGGTGATCCGCCCGCTGCCGGACGGCACCCACCTCACGTTGATCACCGACCGCCGCTCCGGCGACCGCCTGGCCAAGTGGCTGCACCGCGGCCGCACCGGCCAGATGCCGGTCACCACTCGTGGATAAAGCCAGCCGTGGCAAACAATCGCCTGCTCCCTCCCCCGGCGCTTCGGGCAGGGTGACCTTCTGATGTACCCGTTGCAACCGTGGGCGCAGGCGAGGTGTCCTCCCGCAGCGTGATGTCCTCGGTGCTGCCCAAGGCCCGCAGTAAGAGTGAATCGCTCGGCGGTGGGGGGATAGTTTGAGGTGTCCACGATCCGGGAGGGGGCCCGATGAGGCGTACGGAAGCGGCCAAGCGGTTGGGGAGGTTCGTGCGGGAGCACCGTACTGATGGCGCGCGGCGCCTGCGGCAGGCTGGTATCTGGCTGGTGGCCGGGGCTGTGGGCACGGCCTTC
>NZ_JAAAYH010000018.1:0-51875 GCF_018035285.1 Streptomyces sp. MK37H
TCCGCAGGAACACTAGCGGCTGGTGCGCCCAGTCGGCCCTGAGAAGCCATTGACATTAACTCGATAAGATGATCTAGTCCCGCGCGATGTTTGCCCGGGTGGCCGACGCTCTGAGGAACGTCGGCCGGTCTGCCGACCGAGGTGCTGATCGGGCCGGGTGGGGGTCACCGGGTCCTGGACGCGGGTGCGGTGTCTTGGCGGCCGTACGGTGAGCGCGTTGGCGCCTGCGGTGCTGTGCCTGCCGCTCGGCCTCGTCCCGGCCGCGCATTCCGCGTGGTCGCTGATGGGCGTGCTGCTGTTGCTCGGCGCCGCCGACGGGTGTACTTCCGTGGCGATGAACACCAAGGCGGTCTCCGTGCGGCGGCGGTACGGGCGCGCGTTGATCAACTCCATGCACGCCATTCGCGGCATCGGTGCCGTCGCCGGCGGGCCGGCCGGAGTGGCCACGGCGTCCCTCGGTATGGCGCTGACGGCGCAGTTGGTGTCCGTGGCCGTCCTGCTTGCCGTCGTGTCCGTGGTGGCGGCCCGCGGGTTGTTGCCGGACGGGGAACCGGCGCGGCAGGCCCGGCTGATCCGGATCGGCACCCTGTGCTGCGCGGCCGTGCTGACCGCGGCCCTGCTGCTGGGACGGCCCGGGGTGACGTTGGCGGCGCTCGTCGTCGCGGGTGCCGGGATCGGCGCGGTCTTCCCCGGCGCGTTCACCACCATGGGCGCGTTCACCACCGTGGGCGCGTTCACCGACTCGGCTCGGGTGATGGGCCATGTCGGTTTCGCCGGAAACCTCGGCTGGCTGCTGGTCTCTCCGGTCATCGGTGGTCTGTCGGCGGTCGTCGGGCTGCCGACCGCTCTCGGCCTGCTGGCGGTCGCGGCGGCGATCATCGCCGGCCTGGCCCCGGTCCTCGGTCGAGTCTCTGAATCTATAAATCAGATCGCCTACCACGGAAACATCTGTTGGACAGAACTACGGCCATGTCCAAGGATCCCTCGTGCGGTGGCCCGGTCCACGCGACACCGGGATGGACCACCGCCTGAGTGGAGGATGAACGTTGAGTGAAGAGACCGAAGTAGTCGTCGTCGGGGCGGGCCAGGCGGGCGTGGCGATGAGCGAGCACCTGGGGGCTCACGGTGTGCCGCACATCGTCCTGGAGCGGCACCGTATCGCCGAGCGGTGGCGGTCGGAGCGGTGGGATTCCCTGGTGGCGAACGGGCCCGCGTGGCACGACCGGTTCCCGGGGCTGGAGTTCTCCGACGTCGACCCCGGCGTCCACCCCGATGCCTTCGCCTCGAAGGACCAGATCGCGGACTACTTCGTCACGTACGCCGAGAAGATCGGTGCCCCGATCCGATGCGGTGTCGAGGTGACCTCGGTGCGCAAGCCCCCCGGTCGGCCCGGCTTCCGGGTCGAGACGTCGGAGGGCTCCATCGACGCGCGCTTCGTCGTGGCCGCGACCGGACCGTTCCAGCGGCCCGTGATCCCGCCCATCGTCCCGGACGGCGCCGTCCCCGTGCAGCTCCACTCCAGCGGGTACCGCAATCCGGGGCAGCTCCCCGAGGGCGCGGTCCTCGTGGTCGGGGCCGGGTCCTCGGGGGTGCAGATCGCCGATGAGCTGCGCCGGTCCGGCCGCCGGGTCTTCCTCTCCGTCGGTCCGCACGACCGCCCCGCCCGCGAGTACCGCGGACGTGACTTCTGCTGGTGGCTCGGTGTGCTCGGGCGCTGGGACGCGGAGACGCCTCCGCAGGGGGCCGAACACGTCACCATCGCGGTCAGTGGCGCGCGCGGCGGCCACACCGTGGACTTCCGTGCCCTGGCCGCCGACGGCATCGAGCTCGTCGGTCTGACCGCGTCCTACGACGGCGGCGTGCTGCGCTTCGCGCCGGATCTCGCCACGAACATCGCGCTCGGCGACGTCAAGTACCTCGAACTCCTCCGGGCGGCCGACGAGTACGTCGAGCGCAATGGGCTCGACCTCCCCGAGGAGCCGGAGGCCCACGTCCTCGGGCCGGACCCGGCAGGCGTGGCCGACCCCCGGCTGGAGCTCGACCTGGCCGGGGCCGGGGTCACCTCGATCGTCTGGGCGACGGGCTTCGCCACCGACTACAGCTGGCTCGAGGTCGACGCGTTCGACGAGCACGGCCGGCCGGACCAGCGGCGCGGCGTGTCGTCCGAGCCCGGCGTCTACTTCCTGGGCCTGCCCTGGCTGTCCCGCCGCGGATCGAGCTTCATCTGGGGCGTCTGGCACGACGCCCGATACGTCGCCGACCACATCGCGACCCAGCGGGGCTACCTCGCGTACGGCGCCGGCGACCGGCCCGGCGCCACGCCGGCCGCCTGGAAGAACTGAGCAGCAACGAGGAGCAGATGATGACCTCCACGAGCGAGGGCCGCCGGGCGAAGGCCGTCAGGGCCCCGATCGTCGCCGGCGGGCACACCCGGATCCGCCCGTTCAACACCCGCGACACCTATCCCGAGCAGAACCTCGACAACGACCTCTGCCAGGCCGTCGTCGCCGGTAACACCGTGTACGTCCGGGGCCAGATCGGCCAGAACCTCGACACCAGCGAGTCCGTGGGCATCGGCGACGCCGAGGCGCAGGCCGAACAGGCCATGGCGAACATCAAGACGCTGCTCGAAGAGGCGGGCAGCCGGATGGAACACCTGGTCAAGCTGACCATCTATCTGATCGACCCGCGCTACCGCGAGGCGGTGTACCGCACCGTGGGCCGCTGGACCAAGGGCGTCCACCCGATCTCAACCGGCCTGGTGGTGTCGGCCCTGGCCCGTCCGGAGTGGCTGTGCGAGATCGACGCCGTCGCCGTGATCCCCGAGGAGGAGCAGGCATGACGTTCTCCCTGGTGGTCCGCGACGGCGAGCGGTTCGGCATCGTGGCCAGCTCGTCCAGTCCGGCGGTCGCCGCCCGGGTCGCCCATCTGCGGCCCGGGGTCGGCGCGGCGGCTTCGCAGAACATCACCGACCCCACGCTCGGCACAAGCCTGCTGGAGGGGCTGGCGGACCACGGCGACGCGGAACGCGCCCTGGCCGGTGTCACCGGCGCGGCGCGGAACGCGGAGTCCATCGCCTACCGTCAGCTGACCGTGGTGGGCCGCTCGGGGCCCGGGTTCGCCTACAGCGGTTCGCACACCCTGGGCACGTACGCCTCGGCCACCGCCGAGGGCGCGGTGGCGGCCGGGAACATGCTGTGCGGCGAGCACATCCCCGGCGTCCTCCTCGACGCGTACTCCGCCGCCCCGGGGGAGCTGGAGGAGCGGCTGGTCATCGCCCTGAAGGCGGCCGTCGCGGCCGGTGGCGAGGAGGGGCCGGTGCACTCCGCGGGCCTCGCGGTCGTCGCGGACGTGGACTGGCGGGTGACCGATCTGCGCGTGGACTGGGCCGACGACCCCGTCGACCGGCTCGCCGAACTCCTCGCCGTCTGGCTGCCGCAACGGGACGACTACGTACGCCGTGGGCTCGATCCCGCCTCCGCCCCCTCGTACGGCGTCCCGGGCGATCGGTGATGGCGGCGATGGCGGCGATGGAGGCGATGGGGACGTTGGGGCCGCTGAAAGAGGCCTCCCGGCATGAGGTCGACCGGCACGCCGAGGAGCTGATCCGGCTCTCCGAGCGGCTGCACGCCGACCCGGAAACCGCCTGGGAGGAACACCGGGCGGCGGCCGCCGTACCCGAGCTGCTGGACCGCGCCGGATTCGAGGTCATCTCGTCCTACCTGGGTCTGGACACCGCCTTCCGCGCCCGGTTCGGCAGCGGGCCGGTCCGGATCGCATTGTGCGCCGAGTACGACGCGCTGCCCGGCCTCGGTCACGCGTGCGGGCACAATCTCATCGCGGCGAGCTCGGTCGGCGCCGCGCTGGGCCTGGCAGCCGTCGCCGACGACGCGGGCCTCACCGTCGAGGTCTACGGCACCCCGGCGGAGGAGGGCGGCGGCGGCAAGATCGAGATGCTCGACCGGGGCGCCTTCGCCGGGGTGGACCTCGCGATGATGGCGCACCCGGCGCCGGTGGACGTCGCCGAGGCCCGTCCGTTCGCGGTCAGCCACTCCAAGATCTCCTACACCGGCAGGTCCGCGCACGCCGCGGCCTACCCCGAGGCCGGGATCAACGCGGCCGACGCCTTCACCGTGGCCCAGGTCGCCATCGGGCTGCTCCGCCAGCAACTGCCGTCCTCCGCCCGGGTGCACGGCGTGGTGACCTACGCCGGGGACGCCCCGAACGCCATCCCGGAGCGGGCCACCGGCCGCTGGTACGTCAGGGCGGAAACCCTCGCCGAACTGGCCGAGCTGGAACCTCGGGTCATGCGGGCCTTCGAGGCGGGCGCCCTCGCCACCGGGTGCGAGCTGGAGACCGAGCCGGAGAGCAAGCCGTACGCGGAGTTCCGTAACGACGAGGCCGCCCTCGGGCACTACCGCGCGAACGCCCTCGCCCTGGGGCGGGAGTTCGCGCCGCCCGGGCAGGCCGCCCGGATGAACCGCGCCTCCACCGACATGGGCAACGTCTCGCAGGTGGTGCCCGCCATCCACCCCTACATCGGTATCGGCTCGCTGCCCGCCACCAACCACCAGCACGAGTTCGCCGCGTTCTGCGTGGGCGGGGCGGCCCAGCGGGCCCTGCTCGACGGGGCGACGGCGCTGGCCTGGACCGGTGTGGACCGGAGCCCGGCCCGATACGCGAGCCACTGACCGAGGCGGCTACCCGCACAGCTGAAGGCTTCTTCCACCCCATCCCCAAGGAGGCGCGCAATGCCCACCACTCACACCGACGTCACCACGACCGAGGTCGAGGTGGCCACCGACGCCGTCGCACTGCGCAGAAGCGTTGCCGCGGGAGCCGTCGGCGTGTTCGTGCACTGGTTCGACTGGGCCGCCTACGCCTATCTCGCCGGTACGGTCGCGACCGTGTTCTTCCCGGACGAGAACGGCACCACCGGACTGCTCGCCGTATTCGCCGTGTTCGCCGTGTCCTTCGGCATCCGGCCCATCGGTGCCATGGTGTTCGGGCCGCTCGGCGACCGGATCGGCCGCAAGCGCACACTGTCGCTGGTCATCTTCATGATGTCCGGCGCGACCCTGACCATCGGCCTGCTCCCCGGCTACGCCGCGATCGGGGTCGGCGCCCCGGTGCTCCTGGTGATCCTGCGCCTGGTCCAGGGATTCGCGGCGGGCGGCGAGTTCGGCAGCGCGGCGGGTTTCCTCGCCGAGAGCGCCCCCCGGCGCCGTCGCGGATTCGGGGTGAGCTGGCTGGAGGTCGGTTCCCTGCTGGGCTTCCTCGCCGGTTCGTGTCTCTACCTGCTGCTGTCGACCGGGCTCGACGAGGCCCAGCTGACCTCGTGGGGCTGGCGCGTCCCCTTCCTCGTCTCCGCGCCGCTCGGCGTCATCGGCTTCATCATCCGCAACAAGATCGAGGACACCCCCGAGTACCGGACGCTCGAGGCCAACGACGCCGTGCCGCGCACCCCCGTACGGGAGCTGCTCCGCCACAACAAGCGGCAGCTGCTCCAGGCGGCGGGCCTGATGGCGGCCATGCACGTGCCCTTCTACGCGGTGCTGACGTACCTGGTCACCTACGAGACCGACCACCTGGGGCACTCGGCCGGCAGCGCCGCCCTGCTGTCCACGGTGATCTCGCTGCTGGGGCTGGTGCTGGTCCCGGTGTTCGGGCTGCTGTCCGACCGGGTGGGACGCAAACCGGTCTTCGTCGGCGCCACCGCGGCCCTTCTGGTCGCCGCCACCCCCGCGTTCCTCCTCATGCGGACCGGGCTCGCCGGAACCTGGATCGCCGGTCTGCTGCTCGGCGTGATCCTCGCCGCGATCCTCGGCACCTACGCGGTGTGGTCGGCGGAGATCTTCCCCACCCGCACCCGCCAGAGCGGCCTGTCCATCGCCTACAACCTCACCGCCGCCCTGTTCGCCGGCACGGTGCCGTACCTGATGACCGTGCTCATCTCCGCGACCGGCAGCACCCTGCTGCCCGGCCCCTACCTGATGGTGTTCGCCGCCGGCGGCCTCATCGCCGCCCTGTCCCTGAAGGAGACCACCGGCTCCGCCCTGCTGCGCCCCGAGGACGTCGCCGACGCGCCCCCTGAGCACCCATAGGCGCCGCCGCATAGGGTCGGCACCGGCACGGGCACCGATCACCAGGCGCGGGGGTCACGTATGACGTCACCGGTGGGTTTCACCCTCCTGCAACTCCGCTACTTCCTCGTCGCCGCCGAGCGCGGTTCGATGACGGAGGCGTCGGGGGCGCTCCACATCGCGCAGTCCGCCGTGTCCGCGGCCATCCACAACCTGGAGCGCGACCTGCGGGTGCAGCTGTTCATCCGCCGCAGGGGCCGGGGACTGACCCTGACGCCCGCGGGGGAGAGGCTTCAGAGCCACGCGCGGGAGCTGCTGGCCCGCGCGCGTGAGGTCGAGCGGGAGGCCCGGGGAGACGGCGAGACGATCTCCGGGCCGGTGGCCGTCGGCTGCTTCGTGACGCTGGCCCCGTACTACCTGCCGCCCCTGTTCAGCGAATGCACCCGCCGCTACCCGGGCATCGAGATCGACGTGGTGGAGGCGGAGACGGATCAGCTCGTCCAGGCCCTGGGCGCGGGGCGCATCGACTTCGCCCTCACCTACGGCCTCGGTCTGTCGGCCGAGCCGGACCTGCGCGGCGAGACGATCGCGCGGGCCCCGGCCTACGTCATCGTCCCGGCCGATCATCCGCTGGCCCGGCAGGGCACCGTGGAGCTGGCCGAACTGTCCGCGGAACCCCTCGTCCTGCTCGACCTGCCGCACAGCCGCGACTACTTCCGCTCGCTGGTGGCCGCCACCGGCACCGCGCCCGATGTCCGCTACCGCACCCGGAGCTACGAAACGGTGCGTTCCCTGGTGGCCCGGGGGCTCGGATACTCCGTGCTGAACCAGCGGCCGGCGACCAGCCAGACCTACGGCGGCGGCGAGATCGCGGAACTGGAACTGCGGGACGGAAGCCCCCCGCTCGAAGTCAAGATCGCCTCGGTGAAGGGCATGACCCAGACCGCCCGCGCCCGGGCCGTGATGGGGCTGCTGCGGGAGATCGCCGCGCCCACGATCCCGTGACGGACGGTGTGCGTCAGGCGGCCGGCCCGCGGTGCTCCCCGTGGGTGGCCGCCCGGCCACCGTCGCCGGCGCGTGTCCGGGCCATGAGGAGAGCGATGTCGTCCTCCGGGGGAGCGTCCGTGGTCATCCTCGCGATGACGCGGGCGCACAGGTCCTCGAGGCTTGCCGAGGGGCGTTGCAGCGCGGCGAGCAGCCGGTCAAGACCGGCGTCGATGTCGCCGTGCCGGGTCTCCACCAGCCCGTCGGTGAAGAAGGCGAGCAGGCTCCCCCCGGGGAGTTCCAGGTCGACGGATTCGTAGCGTCCGGTGCCGATTCCGAGCGGCGGGCCCACCGGTGTGTCGGCGATCCTGGCGTGGCCGTCGGGGGCCACCAGCATCGGTGGCGGATGCCCGGCGCGTGCCAGGGTGCAGATGCGGGTGGCCGGGTCGTAGACGGCGTAGAGGCAGGTTCCGCCGGTGATCGACGAGTACCCCGGGGACCAGGTGCCCGTCTCGGCGAGCCGGGCGGTGACCTTGTCCAGATGGTCGAGCAGTTCCGCGGGGTGCTGGTCGAGGGCGGCGAGGGTGTGGACCGCGGTGCGCATCCTGCCCATGGCGGCGGCGGCGTTGACGCCATGGCCGATGACATCGCCGATGACCAGGGCGATCCGGTCGCCCGGCAGCTCGATGGCGTCCATCCAGTCCCCGCCCACCCCTTCGTGCCGGTCCGACGGCAGATAGCGGCAGGCCAGGTCCACCGCGGCGCCGCCCGACAGCTCCTGCGGCAGGAGACTGCGCTGCAGGGCGAGGGCGGCGGCCCGCTCCCGTGCGTAGCGGCGGGCGTTGTCCAGGCTCAGCGCCGCCTGGACGCAGAGTTCCTCCGCCAGCAGCAGATCGTCCTGGGAGAAGGACACGGCGTTGTCGGTCCGTGTGAACACGGCGATGCCGAGGATAGTGCCGCGGGCCCTGAGCGGGATCATCATCACCGAGTGCATGCCGGTGTCGTGGATGAGCTGTCTGCGCCGGGGGTCACGGTCGAGCCATGTCCCCGGGCCGGTCTTCATGGCCGGCTCGAAGTAGGACTCGTCCCCGTACAGCGCGGTGAGGAACGGCGATCCGGGCGGTACGTACACCACATCCCCCACCAGGAAGGCGGCCTCGGGCATACCGCCGTGGATGGAGGCCTGACCCGCGCGGCGGAAGACGGGGATGCCGGAGGGGGCCTCGGACATCCGCTTCAGTGGCTCCCCGCCCAGCGGGACGGCATCGGCCAGATCCACCGTGACGTAGTCGGCGAGGGCGGGGACGGCCATGTCCGCGAGTTCCTGCGCGGTCGTCATCACATCGAGCGTGGTGCCGATCTGGTTGGCCGCCCTGCCGAGCAGCGCCAGCCGCTCGCGCTCCCCGCTCTTGGTGACCAACGAGACGGTGCACACACCCAGTGGGCCACCGCCCTTGGGAGCGAGGGGAAAGACGGAGGACGAGAAGACGACCTCCCGGCCGTGCTCCGGCGACACCCACCGCAGCACATGGTCGCGGACCGGCTTCCGCGAGGTCAGCACCCGCCGTATCACCGGCTCGATGGTGGTCCGGAAACCGCGCACGGTGCGCCGCGTGGACCGGGTGGGCGGGTCCACCGCGGAGCGCCCCACGATCTCCCGGCAGGCCCGGTTCGACCACAGCAGCCGTGTGCGTGTGTCCCACACGGCCACGGCCAGCGGTGACCGGTCCAGAAGCGCCGCTTCGGCGTCGGCGGTCCGCACTCCGTCCGGTGCCTCCGTGATGGCGACGAACCAGCAGCTCTCACCGTCTCCGCCGGTCAGCGCGATGGTCTCCACCGTCAGACGGAAGCGCTCGCCGTCCCGGTGCCTGACCTTCACGACGGCGTTGGCGGCCCGCCGGCCGCCACGCTTGCCCATGTCTCCTGGAGCCGAGGACCACCGCACCGCTTCGACAGGGGTCTCCAGCAGCTCCCGCACCGGCAGCCCCACGATGTCCTCGGCGCGGTGCCCGAGCAGCCGCCGGCAGCCCTCTCCCCACGCCAGGATGGTGCCGTCGGAGCCCAGGAGAGCGAGGGCCGGAGCGGGTGCCTCGGGCACGCCCGCGAAGCCGGCCGGTATCCGCTTCGCCTCGGGATCGGCCCCGGCTCTACGCGCCATCCCGACACCCTCCGTAGCCACCGATATCGGTCGATACTCTGCCAAAAGGGTAACGCGCCTGGGCGGTGGCCGGGGCTTCGCCGATCGGAGTGGCCGACCACCGATGAGTTCGACGACCGAGCGGGGTCTACACCTACACATCGCACACCACACACCTGATCAGGAAGGGACCCTGGCATGACCACCAACGCACTGCCGTCCGTCGTGGACGCCGACACCTGGCAGCGTGAGCTGGAAGCGCTGCGTGTCCGGGAGAAGGCCGCGACCCGGGAACTCGACGCGATCGCCGCCCAGCGCCGCCGCCTGCCGATGGTCGAGATGCCCGGCTACACCCTCGAGGGCGAGGACGGACCGGTTCGGCTGGTGGACCTCTTCGACGGCAGGAAGCAGCTGATCGTCTACAACCACATGTGGTTCCCCGGCGAGCAGTGGCAGTGCCCTGGCTGTACGGGGTTCACCTCGCAGTTCACCAGGCTGGAGTTCCTGGGCGACTACGATGCCCGGTTCGTCATCGTCACCCAGGGCCCGATCGACGAGGCACTCGCCTACAAGCGGCGGGTCGGGAACGCGATGGCCTGGTACTCCACGGCGAACAGCCCGTTCGGTACCGACGTCGGCGCCCCGCCCGGCGGCGGATTCGCCGTCAATGTCTTCCTGCGCGACGGCGACACCGTCTACCGCACCTGGCACACCAACGGCCGTGGCACCGAGCAGCTCAGCCACTCCTTCGCGCTGATCGACCTGTTGCCGTACGGGCGGCAGGAGGAATGGCAGGACTCGCCCGACGGGTGGCCGCAGCAGCCCACTTACAGCCGGTGGGCCGGCGCCGAGGACATCGCCGCGCTCTACGGCCAGGGCACATGAGGGCGAGAACGGGACGCTCGACTACGCGTCCGGCAGTCAGGTTGATGAGGGCGGGGCCTCCTCGTTGAGCTGTCGCAGCAAGTCGAGCAGGGTGGCCCGGTCCGCGGACGGGAGAGGCGAGAAACACTCCTCGAGGACCTTTTCGCTGACCTGGTGGCCGGCGGCCAGAGTCTGTTCGCCGGCGGGTGTGAGGCGATGTTCGATGCGGCGTCCGTGGCCCGGCCTGCGCTCCACCAGTCCCTGGGCGGCCAGGCGGCCCACGAGCGCTCCGAACGCCTGCTCGCTCTGGAACGTCACCGCGGCCAGCTCGCGTGCCGACGCTCCGGGCCGGCCGCTGATGGCGCGCAGCGCGTCCCACTGCGCCAGTGTCGTACCGACCTCGCCCAGCGCACTGTCCAGCGCTCGGTGCTGTCGGTACTGCGCCTGCTTGACCGCGCGCCCCAAAACCTGCAGATCAGCATCCATGCCGTAAGTCTACCCGCAATGAAACTAGCTTAATTAAAGAAGCTTAGTTAGAGTCTGATCCATGACAACGGACATGAACTCCCTTGCCCATGCGGCCGCGTGCGACGACCTGGACCTCACCCTCTCCGAGTCGGGCACCGGCCGCCCGGTGCTCGTCCTGCACGGAGGCGGCGGGCCCGCGACGGTCGCCGGTATCGCCGCGCATCTCTCGCGCACCGCGCACACGCTCGCGCCCGTGCATCCCGGCTGGGAGGGGACGCCTCGCCCCGACTGGCTGACCGGCGTGGACGATCTGGCCCTGACCTACCTGCACCTCCTGCACGACCGCGGCCTGCGTGACGCCTTGGTCATCGGCTCCTCGCTCGGCGGCTGGATCGCGGCCGAGATGGCGGTACGCGACACCGCGGGTGTCATCAGCGGCCTCGTCCTGATCGATGCGGTCGGGGTGCGCATCCCCGGCGAGCCGATCACGGACTTCTTCGCCCTGGACGCCCGCGGTGTGGCGGAGCATTCCTGGCACGACCCGGACCGCTACTACGTGGACCCCGCCGACATACCGGCTGATCAAACTGCCATCCGGCAGGCCAACATGGCCATCATGCGCGTTCTCGCGGGCGAGCCGTACATGCATGACGCGAAACTGCTCCGCCGCCTGCGCCGTGTGGATACACCGGCACTCCTGCTGTGGGGGGAGAGCGACCGCGTGGTCACACCGGCCTACGGCGCCGCCTACGCCGCGGCCTTCGGCAACGCCCACTTCGAAGTCATCCCCGGAGCCGGCCACCTGCCCCAGATCGAACAGCCCGAAGCCACGCTCGCGCTGATCGACGCCCACGCCCACCGCACGGCCGACTCCAGCGCCACCTGAAGTCCGGGCGGACGAGCTCTGGTGGACGAGTTCCAGTGGACGAGCTCTAGCCGAGTGCGACCAGCGCGGCGCGGAGTTCGTCGAGGGTGTGACGGGTGAGTGCGGTGAGCGTCTGCTTGCTCGCCGGATCGGCCCACTGGTCGAAGGCGTCGTAGAAGGCGCGGATGCCGAGTTCGGCGGCGAGGCTCGCGGTCGGTTCCGATACGCCGCGCTTGTGGAGTGCGTCCGTCACGGCCTCGGCGAGTTTGGCGCGCTTCAGGGCGGAGCGCTCCTGCAGTTCGGTGTGACCGGCGATGACCGGGCGGAGCCTGGCGCCGACCTCGCGGCGGTCGTCGGTGAAAGTGGCCGTGAGGGCGTCGAGGGCCGCGCGGACCGCTTCGAGCGGTGTGGCCGGGCCGGGCGCCGCGTCGATCGCGTCGGCGAGGAGTCGAGTGTGCGTGTCCTGGCCGGCGAAGAGCACCTCCCGCTTGTCGCGGAAGTGCCGGAAGAAGGTGGTCTTGGTCAGACCGGCTCGATCGGCGATCTCGTTGACGGTGGTGGCGTCGTAGCCCTGCTCGGTGAACAGCTCCAGTGCGGCGCGCACCAGCCGTTCCTGCGCGTTCGGTTCCCATCGAGCCATGCGCACAGCATAAGTGATGTGACTTGGTACCGTCACTTCGGCTATGGTGACGGTACCAAGTCACATCACTTCGCTCCGCCCGGCGGAGCATCCCTCCAGGAGAGCTACGCATGCGTGTTTTCGTCACCGGTGCCAGCGGCCACATCGCATCGGCCGTGGTACCCGAACTGATCCGGGCCGGACACGAAGTCGTCGGCCTGGCCCGGTCCGACGCCTCGGCCGAGGCCGTCAAAGCCCTGGGCGCCGAGGTGCGCCGCGGCGACCTCGACGACCTGGACGGTCTGCGCGAGGCCGCGACCGACGCGGACGCGGTCGTCCACCTCGCGTTCAATCACGACGCCATCCCCGCCGGGAAGTTCGCGGACGCGGTGGCAGTCGACCTGGCCGTGGTGCGGACACTCGGCGACGCGCTGGCCGGCACGGGCAAGACCCTCATCGGCGTCGGCTTTACGCACACCGGCGACGCGCAGCGCGACGCGGTGATAGACGCCAACCCCCGCTCCGCCGTCGGGCGCGTGATCAAAGACCTCACCGAACGCGGTGTGCGGACCGTGCTCGTCGCGATCCCGCCGGTGACGCACAGCGCGCGGGACAGGGCCGGCTTCATTCCGATGCTGATCAAGATCGCCCGCGACACGGGCGTGTCCGGCTACGTCGGCGACGGCACCAACCGCTGGCCCGCCGGTCACACCCTGGACGTCGGCCGCCTCTACCGGCTGGCGCTGGAGAAGGCCCCGGCCGGCTCGCAGCTGTACGCCGCGGCCGAAGAAGGCATCACGGTGCGCGAGATCGCCGAGACCATCGGCCGCCACCTGAACGTCCCGGCCGTGAGCATCCCGGCCGAACGGGCCGCGGACCACTTCACGGGCTTCCCGTTCATCACGATGGACATCACCATGCCCAACGCGGACACCAGGCGGCTGCTGGACTGGGAGCCGGTCCACCCCGGCCTGATCGCCGACCTCGACGACGGCCATTACTTCACCACCGACTGACGCCGACGGGCGTGGCCGGGGCGGGGGCCGGGCGGCCGGGCGCGGCGCCGTGTGCCGGCCGCCCGCTCAGCGCCGGCCCGGGGCCACTCCCGCCCGGTAGGCGAGGACGACGGCCTGGACGCGGTCGCGCAGGTCCAGCTTGGTCAGGATGCGGGACACATACGTCTTGACGGTCTCCCCGCCGAGCACCAGCTCCGCCGCGATCTCCGCGTTCGCGAGGCCCGTGCTGATCAGCCTCAGCACCTCGTACTCGCGCGGGGTGAGGACCTTCGGCCGTTCCCGCTCGCGCGCCGCGTCCGGCCCGGGGCCCGGGGTGGGGGCCGGGTCGTCCGCCGCGCGCACCCGGCCCGCGAACTCGCCGATGAGCGCGCGCGTCACGGCGGGCGCGAGCGGTGATTCGCCGCGTGCGACGGTCCGTACGCCGTTGACCAGTTCCGCCGGCGGTGCGTCCTTCAGCGGGAAGCCGCTGGCACCGGCGCGCAGCGCCTCGTACACCAGCGCGTCCACGTTGAACGTGGTGACCACGAGTATCCGTGTGCTGGGCGTCGTGCCGGGGCCGGCCAGCTGCCGGGTGGCCTCGATCCCGTCGAGCAGCGGCATCCGGATGCCCATCACGGCGACATCGGGCCGCAGCGCCTTTGCCGCCTCGACCGCGGCCTGCCCGTTGCCCGCCTCGCCCACCACCTCGATGTCCGGCCGGGCCGAGAAGATCGTGGCGTAACCGGCCCGCTGGCCATCGCGGTCGAGGCGGGCCTGTTGTTCGGCTCGGTCTACGCGGCGCCCCGCTCCCCGTGGCTGCCGATCGGGCTGCACCTGGGGTGGAACATGGCAGAGGGCGGCGTCTTCGGCACCACCGTATCCGGCTCCGACGCGAGCCATGGCAGCCTGCTCACCGCCTCGGTGAGTGCTTCCACGCCCGGGCCGGCCGGTAGCCGGCACAGCCTGGGCGCGGTCGCGTCAGCTGAAGAGCACCATGTAGGACGAGGTGAGGCCCGAGACCAGCCAGAACGATCCGCCGGCGATACCGACGATGATCAGTACTGCCAGCGCGCTGTCTATCTTTTCCACCAGCGGGGACGGAGGCCGGGGCTCCAGGTCATGTGAACTCATCGGTCCAACATATGCCAAGAAGTAGGTGTGTGCGGCGGCCTGTTGAGGTTTCTGTGACCACCGGTCGTCCCGAGAGTCGCCCGCGCGCCTGTCGAACGGGATCATTGCGCTGGAAGCTCGTCGAAGACCATGCGGTGCCCGCGCGCCGTGTCCATGTACTCGCGGACCCGGTGGATCAGCCCGTCCCGGAGCTCGAAGACGAAGCAGTAGTCATTGGCGTAGTGGTCGCCGTTCGCGAGCGTCGCCGTCATGGTCTCCTCCACGATCGCCCGGTCACCATCGGCGTGGAAACCGTGGAAGGTGACGGCGACGTCGCGCACGAAGAAGCGGGGGCTGTTCACCGAGATCGAGCTCCCCGAACCCGTCGAGATGTGTGTCTCGGAGATCATCGGCACGCTCGGCGGCTCCGAGGGGGGCGGGCTCGGTGCTGCGGGACGCCCGGGAGCGGCTGGTGAAGCCCGGCGGGGTGTTCGTCCCGCACCGCAGCGCCACCACCGCCGTCGCATGTAGCGGAAGCCCGGTTCTGGAAGGGCTGCGGCCGGAGGGCGTGGACGCCACCGAGCTGGCGTTCACCCGGCCGGGAAGGCACGGGGACGGTTTCCGCGCGACGCCCTTCTACCGGTGGCTGTTCCCGCGGGGGAGTTTGAGCCACGTGCCCCGACCCTGAACTCGTGCATGCGGCGACGCGGCACGCATGGGTCCAGGATCCGCAGGGCACTCACGGGTGCGACGCGGTCAGGCGTCCGTCGACGTGGTGGTGGTCGTGCCGATGCGCGGCAGGACGACGAGGAGCACGGCTGCCGCCGCGAGCAGATGCAGCACTTCGAGAGCCACGACGGTCAGGGCCTGGTCGGCGCCCACCAGCGGCCCGACGAGTAACAGCACCACGGCGATGGTCACGATCGCGGCGAAGGTACGCGTCGGCTGGGCCGTGCGCCGCGCGATGAGCAGCGCGGCGGTGCCGCCGACCAGGCTCACCAGGAAGGCCGCGAGGCACGCCTGGACCGCGGTGACGGTGCTCTCGGTGCCGGACATGGTGACGTCGAAGTCGGCTCCGGCGGCGTCGAAGATCAGGTAGCCCACGAGGACGGCGACCGCCGCGGCCAGGGCCGCGGGTATGACGAGGCGGGCGATGGCGGCGGTGGGGCGGGTGGATGCGGTGTCGGTCATGGAACTTCTTCCGTCGATGGGGAAAGTGCGTGGTGAGCAGCCCCGCGGGCCGGGTGGGGCAGGAGTGCGGGGCCGTTTAGGGCCACGTCATTCTGCTCGTTGATCGTTTCGGAGGGCGCGCTTCCGGCCACGGGCCGGCCACCGGCAGACATGGCGAAGCCCCCGAGGTCTTGGGGAGTGTCCCGGGGGCTTCGAATGCGCCTACGACTCCGATCGCGGCAAGGACCCGTACAGCACCACCGCTGCTGCCGCCGTGTCGCCTACCGGACGAAGCGCACGTCGGGGTGGGACGGGGAAGGCCCGTCCAGCAGGTGTTGTGGTCGGCCGCGCAGGTGCTGGTGGAAGAACGCGGTGAGGTAGGCGCGCTGGGCGGCGGTGCTGCGGGTGGGGTCCACGGTTCCGATGTACTGCTCGCGCTTCTGGGCCGGGATGTCCAGGCGTCCGTCGAGTGCGGGCACGATCGTCTGGGCGTCGGTGTAGCTGAAATGGGCGCCCCGTTCGAGGCTCAGGTCGCGCTTCCAGCCGGTCGAGTGGTCCCAGAGCGACTGCCAGGACGGCTCGTTCAGGTGGGTCTGATTGGCCTTGCCCATGAGCATGAACGGACGGTCCAGCCCTTCCAGCGCGACCGGCAGGAATTCGGTGCTGTTGTACTTGAGCGTGCCGTCCATGTCGATGCCCGCGTCGATGCGGTCGTCCGTGCGCATGGCCTCGGCCGCGGTGATTCCGCCGGCCGAGTGGCCGTACATGCCGACCCGGGTCAGGTCGAGCGCCCTGCCCAGGCCGCGGGGCAGACGGCGCCCCTCGGCATCGGGATTTCCGCCGTCCCGCAGGACGGCCAACTGGTCGAGGACGAAGCGGGTGTCGCGGACACGGGTCTCGATGGCCTGCTTGCGTTTCGCGGGATCGGTCAAGGGGTCCTTTTGCAGCTCCACGCGGCCGCCGGGGAACTCGACCGGGGATGTCTCATGCGTGTGGTCCATGGTGACCACCACATAGCCACGGCTGGCGAGTTCCTCAGCGGTGGAGGTTCCCAGCGTGCGGGTGACCCCGAGGCCGGGCGAGTACAGCACGACCGGCCGAGGTGCGTGGCCGTCCGCCGGGGCGGCGGTGGCGGCGTCCGTGCGTGTGGCGGCCCAGTCCACCTCGCCGGGACGTGCCAGGCCGAACGAGCCCGACTCGTCCACGGCACGGGCGGTGCCGGGCGGCATGTGGGGCTGGCGGGGGGACCCGCTCGCCGAACGCGCCGGATACCAGACGCTGACCATCAATTCCCGGTGCGTGCCGGTGACCCAGGGGTCGGTTCTGGCGTGGTCGACGAGATGGAGTTCGGTCACTCCGACCGGCTGCCGTCCCGTCGGTGAGGGCAGTTCGAAGCGCACGGGCTCGCGTACACGATCGTGTACGGGCTCGGGTAAGGGATCAGATGGGCCGGTGGCGGGTGCGGCCGTACCCGCGCCGACGAGCAGCGAGAGGGCAAGGGCCGCCACTGCGGTGGTGATACCTGCGTGGATTCGCATGCGGCCAACTCTGTCCCGGCACCCGCGAGGACACCTCCGTCCGGAGGCGGAGGTGTCCCCTGGAATTCCACCGAGTGGTCACACCGGTGTCGCGGCACTAGCCGAGGTTCCACTTGCCCACGCGTTCCTCGTCGAGCCCGGTCGCGTCCATCTGGTACGTCACGGCCGTGATCTTCGCGTTCTCCGGCACTTCGAAGATCACCCAACCGCTGGCCCGCTCGCCCGGCTGGAGGATCAAGGAGAGGTCCAGGGACTCGCCGACGGTGGGGGACCCGGGCTTGCCGAAGTACCCCTGCCCGGTCGAGTCGATGACCTTGGCCCCGTTGTACCCGCTGTCGTGGTAGGTGCCCGTCCCGGTGCTGACGATCGTGAACTCCGTTGCGACCAGGCGCTTCCCGGCGGGAGCCTTGAAGTAGTCGACCGCCGCCCGCGCGTGGTCCATGTACTTCTTCAACGTGAAGTCGGCCCGGACCGTGCCCTTGGTGTCCAGGTTGCCGGCCAGTCCCTCCAGAGCGAGGGTGTCGCCCAGCTTGCCGACCGGCGGCCCCGCGCTGCTGGGCACGGCGTCGGGCGTCTGCTCACCGCCGGGTTCGGCGGCGCTGCTGGAGCCGGTGTTCTTCGTGGGCCCGGCCTTGTCGCTGTCCCCGTCCGAACCGCCGCATGCCACAAGGGTGGCGGTGAGTGTGACGACCGCCGCGGCGGTCGCGATGGCACGATGCATGGAATTCCCCCGTACCTTCCGTTGAGCCAGCTCAGCGTGGCGACGGCTGGAATCCTTGTATAGAACGGTGCGCATGGCATGCATGTTCTGTAACCGAACGGTTCCAAGGGAATGACGCCCCGCGTCGTTCATCGCTCCGTCGGCGCGGCCAGTGCCGGGTTCTGTCCGGACCGGCTGAGCGCCTCGGCGACGAACCCGGAGGCCGTCAGGTGGGCCACGGTCTCGCTCAGGAAGCGCACGGTCTCCGGACGGCGTGTTCTCGTTGTCCCGACGGCCTGCCCGATGGTCATGAACGCGGGCTCGATCAGGCGCATTTCGGGTCGTTCGGCGAGGTGTGCGGTCAGCGGCTGCCGGATTCCCGCCGCGGCCTCCAGCTTCTCGGCGTGGAAGACGTCCACGCCCTCCGGGCCCCGGACCACGGTGGCGTGGCGCAGGGTGCGGGTGAGGTACAGGTCGTAGGCGGAGCCTTGCTTCACCCCGATACGGATGCCCGGACGGTCCACGTCTTCCGGTGTGCGCGGTGCGGACTCGGCCGGGACGGCGTACACCCCCTCGATATGCACATACGGAGGGGTGAACGCGATCTCCGCCTCGCGGGCCGGTTCGATGGCGAGGAAGCACAGATCGGCGTGGCCGGTGGCCATGGCCTCGTAGGACTTGCGCGCCGCGTCGAAGCAGACGAACTCCACGGGCAGGTCGAGGCGCCGGGCCAGCTCATGGGCGAGATCGACGGTGACACCGCCGGGCGCCTCCGGGGTGCCCTGGGCGAGGACGGGGTTGCCGAGGTTGATGGAGGCGCGGAGCACTCCGGTGGGGGCGAGGTCGCGGGCGAGGGCGGTGCTGTCGGTGATCTCCATGGGCCGAGTCTAGGAACGGTCGGCGCTCCTCGGCCTCGCCGAGAGGGGGCCAGGAGCGTCAGCGGATTCCGGGCGACCAAGAGGCCCAGAGGATTCTGGGGACCCGTATCGGCCCGATCCGTCGCGTGGTGGAGGCCCGGCCGCAACCCCGGCCCTCCGCGCCCCGCAACGCCCGGCGGCAGAGCAGTTCGCCGGGGATGTGCGCCGCGCGACCGGCCAGGACGACGGGGGAGGCGAGCGGCGCGTGTGCGGGCCAGGCCGCGGCGGCGAACAGCATGCAGCAGACCCCCAGGGCGGCCGCGGCCTTCCGGGTCGAGCGGACGGCGCCGCGCAGACTCTCCCCCTGCCGGGTGACGCGTACCTGGTACAGGGCGATGAACCGGGAGCTGACGACCACGGTCACCGGCGCCAGCCACACCGGGGCGGCGGTCCGGTACTGCAGCCACAGGGGCAGTCCGCTGGACAGGAGTGGCCGGCACAGGGAGAGCAGCGCCGTGGTGCTCATCAGGGCCAGGAAGGGGACATCGCGTACGGCGCGGGTCCCGGGGCCGCGCCGGGCCACGGGCACGGGCCGACGCATGACCAGGCTGGATCTCACAGACGGACGACGATCAGGGCGATGTCGTCGCGTCCGCCGTCGGCCACGCCGAGGCGGGTGAGCAGGGTGTCGGCCAGCTGGTCGGGGCCGAGAGAGGTGTGGCGGGCGAGGGTGTCGGTGAGGCGGCGCAGCCCGACGTCGATGTCCTCGTCACGGCGTTCGATGAGTCCGTCGGTGTAGAGCACGAGGGTGTCGCCCGGGGCGTAGGACACCGTGGCCTGCGGGCGGGGGAGGTGGTCGGTGACAAGGCCCAGCGGGGGGTTGGTGGCCTGGTCGAGCAGGTCGACGGTGCCGTCCGGGCGGGCCAGGACGGGTGGCGGGTGGCCGGCGCTGGTGTAGGTGATGCGCTGGTGGCGGGTGTCGACGACGGCCTTGGCCGCGGTCGTGGCCAGCGCGCCCTCGAAGGTGCGGGCGTAGAGGCTCAGGACGTCCATCGCTCTGCCGGGCTCGCTGATGGCACGGACGGCGGCGGACAGGGCGCTGCGGAGCATGCCCATGACGGCGGCGGCCTCCAGGCCGTGGCCGACCACATCGCCGACCGCGACGGTGAAGGTGTCCGCGGACAGGTCCACCACGTCGTACCAGTCTCCGCACACGTTGAGCGACCGGGCGGCGGGCATGTAGCGCACGGCGATTTCGCGGTGTCCAGCCAGGTCCGGGGAGTGCAGCATGGCCTCCTGGAGGGTGAGGGCGGTCCGGCGCTCCCGGTCGTGGGCCTCGCGGAGTTCCTCGTTGAGGCGCTGGAGTTCCCGCGCCCGCGTGTACAGCTCGGCCTCCATCGCCTCGCGCTCCCCGCCCGTCTCCTCGGGCCTCGGGCGCAGCGAGCGGGTCAGCACGAACTCCGTCATGTCCTCCACCCGGTGGATGATCCACCGCACCTCTCCTTCGGGCCCGAGGACGGGTGTGTTGATGGGCGACCACCACTTGGCCCGGAACACTCCCGGACGCCCGGAGACGGGGATGTCGTACTTCTGCACCGCCATCGTGTCGGTCCTCTTCAAGCGCAGGACCCGCTGGAGAGAGGCGTCCAGATTGCGCACCCCGTCGGCGTCCGGGTCCGCCGGATTGTCGGGGTGGACCTCGAAGAGGTAGTGGCCGATCAGCTCCTCCCTGGTCCGGCCCGTGGCCCGCAGATAGGCCTCGTTGACCTCGACGATCACCAGGTCCGGGGCCAGCACCAGGTATGGGCTCGGCGTGACGGCGAACACCGCCCGGTAGTCGATCCGCGGTGTGCTCACAACCTTCTCCTGTCCGGCCCGGCCCCTGCCTCATCTCCGATTCTCGACTATGCGGCCCGCCCTGAGCGACGGACTGTCGGCTCGCCGATCACCGAGGGCGCCAACCGGGCGGCTCGCGGGCCGGTCCGGCATGGCGTCGGGCGCAAGGGTGCGTTCCGCGCGAACACTGGTGGCCTCGGACGAGGAGGAGAGGCCGTGGACGACCTCCACGCTCAAGGGGCCCGGAGGACCACATCGATCGCGCCGCGATCGCCCTGGCCCCGGTGCTGCAGCGCTCGGCGTGGCTCTTTCCGATGCCGGGCACCCGCGGCCACTGCCGGGCGCTGGGCACGTACGAGAGTCTCCGCACGGAGGCGTCGCTGGCGAACCTCGCCGGTCGGGACAGCGCCGCCCTGGCGTACGCGCGGGCCGGCCACCGTCATGAGCCCGTCGCCCACTGCCTGGCGTCCACCACGACCCGGTGGCTGCCGCTGTACGGACTCGGAGCGGCCGTGCTGGCGGGCCTGGGCGCGTGGTCCTTCGACCGCGTCCGGGCGCGGAGGCGAGCGGACGCCTAGCGCCGGGCGGGGGCGGATTGTCTGGTGTGCCGACCGCTCCCGCCGCACCGTGTCGGCAGCCGGGGTGCTGTGCCGGTTGTGGAGCGATCTTGTGAGATTCGGACACGTTTTTGAACCTCACCCCTTGCTTGTTCGTCCTCCAGTGCTGGAGCACCGGGATGCCTCGCGACGGAGCGGAGGCCCCGCGTGATGAACCGGCCCACGAGCGAAAGGACAAGCACACATGGGGCGACACCGACGAATATCCCGGCTTCCCCGGACCACGCTGGCGTCACGAGCGGCGCTGGCAGCCGGGGCACTCGTGCCGACGATCGCCTCGGTGGGATCAGCTCACGCTGCCACCCCGCAGGCGGCGATCTGCACCTCGGACCAGCCGGGGCTGGCCGACAAGCTCTCCGAGGACATCAACGCGGCACTGGACGGCTCCACCGCCACGACGGCTATCAGCCTCCACGACCGCACCACGAACACCACCTGCACTCTCGATGCGGACCGGACGTTCGACTCCGCGAGCACGGTCAAGGTGACCGTGCTCGCCACGCTGCTGTGGGACGCGCAGAAGGACGATCGCGCCCTGACGCAGGAGGAGAAGGACCGTGCCACCGCCATGATCACGAAGTCCGACAACGATGCCACTACCGCGCTGTGGAAGCAGCTCGGGGCGGCCAAGATCAACGGATTTCTGCAGGCCGCGGGGATGACCAACACCGTCCTCGACAGCGAGGGGCACTGGGGGCTCACCCAGATCACCGCCAACGACGAGGAAAAGCTCCTCAACCTGGTGACCCACGCGAACCCGGTGCTCGACGAGGACTCCCGCGGCTACATCCTGAAGCTGATGAGCGAGGTCATCCCCTCGCAGCGCTGGGGGACCCCGGCCGGCGCGCCGGGGGACGCACAGGTGCATGTGAAGAACGGCTGGCTGGAGCGGGCCACGAACGGCTGGCGGGTGCACAGCCTCGGCGCCTTCACCGGCGGCGACCACGACTACACGATCACGGTGCTCTCGCAGGACAACGCCACGATGGACGATGGCGTCGCCAACATCGAGGGCATCGCCCGCGCGGTACACCAGGACCTCAACGCGCCCGCGTCCAGCACTCGGCCCTAGCCTGGTCAGTCCGGGGAGCTCCTCCCACGCCGTGCCGGAAGAGGCAGGCCGCACCGGGCCGAGCCCATCGGGGTCAGGAGGTCCGGGTGTGGTGGTCGAGCAAGCGGGTGAGCAGCCCCACGAATTGGTCGCGCTCGACAGGGCTCAGCGGCGCGAGCAATTCGTCGTGGAGTTCGTCCAGGACCTTGTCGAGGCGGCGTAGTCGGCGGCGGCCTCGGGGGGAGATCGTGATGGTGTTGCGGCGCCGGTCGTCCGGGTCCGGCGCCCGCTCGACGAGGCCACGCTCGGTCAGTTCGTTGAGCACGCCGACCATGTCGCTGCGGTAGATACCGGTGCGCCTGCTCAGCGTCGCCTGGCTGCCCGGGCCGTATTCCTGCAGCGAGGCGAGCACGGCGTAGTGCCACTTGCGGGCGTCGGCCTGGGCCAGGCCCTCGTTGATCAGCCGGTCCGACCGCGTGGTCAGCTGCGACAGCAGTCGGCTCGCCAGTCGACGCAGCCGGTCCGGCGTCTGGGGCCCGCCGTCGTCGGGGACGTCCGCGGCTTCGGCTCTGGTCATGGCGCTCATCTTAGCGATTGCGTTAGTCCGACTAACGATATACGTTCATTCGCGCCGGCAACGTTAGTGCGACAAACGTTTGTTGAGCGAACTCCACGGAAGGAACACCTTGCCCACCACAACACTGCGGATTCCCACCCCGGACGGTCAGGCCGACGCTTTCGCCGCCTTCCCCGACGGTGGCGAGCGGCACCCGGGGGTGCTGCTGTACCCGGACGCCTTCGGCATCCGGCCCGTGCTGCGGGAGATGGCCCGCGAACTGGCCGGGCACGGGTACTACGTGCTCGTCCCCAACTTCGTCTACCGGCACGGCCCGGCACCGGTGATCGAACTTCCCGAGCACATCGGGGAGGAGATCCGGCCCGCGATCATCGGCCGGCTGATGCCCCTGATCGAGGCGCACACCACCGAACGGATCCTGCGCGACGCCGATGCCTACCTGAGGTTCCTCACCGCCCGGCCAGAGGTCGGCGCCGGACCGGTCGGTGTGATCGGCTACTGCATAGGCGCCGCCCTGGCGATGCGCACCGCGACGGCCCACCCCGACCAGGTGGCCGCCGTCGCCGGATTCCACCCGGGCTTCCTGGTGACCGACGCGCCCGACAGCCCGCACCGCCTCGTCCCCAACCTCACCGCACACGTCCACATCGGCCTCGCCGAAGGCGACATGTCGCCCGACGCCATCGGCGAACTCAACCAGGCACTGGACGCCGCGGGTGTCACCTACACCACCGAGATCTACCCCGGCGCCGTCCACGGCTTCACCATGTCCGACACCGACGCCTTCAACTCCTCGGCACTGCAACGCCACTGGGACCGGCTGCTCCCGCTCCTGGGCCGCGCCCTGGCCGACGGCTGAGGGGGCTCCGGCCCGGAGAGCGGACCTGACGGACGGATTTCCTGCGGTCCGACCCCTTCACACACCCGGTGCATCCACTGTATACACAGTATATGAGCCGAGAAGACAGAGGCCGCCGCGGTGATGCCCAAGGCGCCGACGCCCTCACCGACGAGCTGCGCCGGCTGATCGTCGAGGGCGTCTACCCGCCGGGCCACCGACTGGTCCAGGACGAACTCGCCGACCGTTTCGGGGTGAGCCGCATCCCGCTGCGGGAGGCCATGCGCACCCTCGCGAGCGAGGGTCTGCTGCGCTCGACGCCGGGCCGCGGCACGTTCGTCACGGTGCTGGACCTCGAGGAGATCGACGAGATCTACAACCTGCGGCGGCTCATCGAGCCGAGTTTCGCCGAGCATGTCACCGAGCGGGTCTCCCGGCGCGACATCAGCCGGTTCGAGGAGATGGCGACCGCGATGGAGCGGGCCGCGGGGTCCGGCGCCGATATCTGGTCGCGGACGAACCTCGCCTTCCACCTGGACATGTACCGGCTGTCCCGGCTGCCCATGCGCTACGAGATCATCTCGCAGATGTACCACCGGCTGGAGCCGTACTCCCGGTTCTACGTCCATGGCACCTCGGCGTACGGCCGGGTCCACCATGAGCACGCCGCGATGGTCCAGGCGCTGGCCGACGGGGACGCGGAGGAGCTGGCCCGGCAGATCACGGCGCACATCGACGGCGGCCAGGACGGGCTGCACACGGCCTGGGAGAACAGCAGTGGCGCCCTCCAGGCGTACTGGGCGGAGTCGGCCCGGTGACCGCCCTCGCGCTCAACACCGACGTGGGCGAGGGGTTCGGGGTCTGGGGGCCGGCCGACGAGGGCGAGCTGCTGGATCAGGTCACCGCGGCCAACGTGGCCTGCGGATTCCACGCCGGCGACCCCGACATCCTGCGCCGCACCTGCGAGGCGAGCACCGCCCGGGGCGTGGCCATCGGAGCCCAGGTCTCCTACCGCGACCTGGCCGGTTTCGGCCGCCGCTTCATCGACGTACCGCCGACCACGCTGGTCAACGAACTTCTGTACCAGATAGGCGCGTTGGAGGTGTTCGCCCGGCTCGCGGGCGGTCGCGTCGGCTATGTGAAGGCCCATGGCGCGCTCTACAACGCGGCGGCCCGGCATACCGGGCACGCGGCCGCGATCGTCGAGGCGGTCACCCTGTACGACCGCGCACTACCGCTGCTGTGCCAGCCGCGCACCGCGGTCTGGGAGCGGGCGCTGGAGGCCGGGGTGCGCCCGCTGGCCGAGGGGTTCATCGACCGCGGCTACACCGACGAGGGGCTGCTGGTGCCCAGGTCCGCGCCCGGCGCCCTGATCACCGACCCGGCCGAGGCGGCCGAACGCGCCCTGCGGATGGCGGAGTCGGGGACCGTGGTCTCGGTGAGCGGCAGTGTCGTACGGATCGCCCCGGACGGCGGGGAGCTCGCCGCGCTGTGCGTGCACAGCGACACCCCGGGCGCGGCGGGGCTGGCCGCCGCCGTACGGGAGGCGCTGGCGTCGGGGGGTGTCGCGGTGGGCCCGCCCGGTGCCGTCGCGGACCGGGTCAGGGTGCGGCCGTGACCCCGGCGGACGTGACCCCGGCGAATGTGCCCCCGGCGGACGTGACGTCTGTGAAGGCAACGTCAGGCAAAACGATTCTGCAGAGAGCCGGCGACCGTGGCTGGCTGATCGAGTGCACGGACCGGCACCCCACCGAGGTCGCCACCTCGATCCGCGCCCAGCCCTGGGCGTCGGGGCTGCGGGAGGTCGTGCCCGCCGCCACGACCGTGCTGGTGGTGGCGGAGACCGCCGCCGGGATGGGCAAGCTCGCCGCCGGGCTGCGCAGCGTGCTCGACGGGCCCGGCGCCCACCGCACCGGACCGCCGCCGGGCAGGCGGATCGTGATCCCGGTCCGCTACGACGGACCCGACCTGCCCGAGGTCGCCGAACGCCTCGGCCTGGTCCCGGAGGAGGTCGCGCGGCGGCACGGCGCGGGGGAGTACCGGGTCGGCTTCTTCGGCTTCGCGCCCGGCTTCGCGTATCTGGACGGCGTACCGGAGAGCCTCCGGCTGCCCCGGCTGTCCAGCCCGCGCCCGAGGGTGGCCGCCGGGGTGGTGGCCATCGCCGGGAACCAGACGGTGGTCTACCCCGGCGGAACTCCCGGCGGCTGGCACCAGATCGGCGTCACCACCACCCGGCTGTGGGACGTGACGGCCGATCCGCCGAACCGGCTCGCGGTCGGCGACCGGGTGGTCTTCGAGGCGGTGACGCCATGACGGTCACCTCCGCCGCCCCGGGCCGCCGGGTCCGCACCCGGCACTGGCCACCGGACCCCGGCACCGGCCCGGAACCCGCCGTACTGACGGTCGTCCAGGCGGGGCCGGCGGCCAGCGTGCAGGACCTGGGCCGTCCGGGGATGGCCCATCTGGGTGTGCCCGCCTCCGGTCCGGCCGACCGGCGCAGCTTCCGGCTGGCCAACAGGCTGGCCGGAAACCCGGAGGACACCCCGGCCCTGGAGGTCACCCTCGGCGGCCTCGCGATCACCCTCTCCACCACTCGCCATGTGGCGGTCACCGGGGCCCCGGCGCCGCTGACGGTCGACGGGGTGCCGGTCGACGGCGCGCCACGGCTGCGGCTCCGCGCCGGATCGGTGCTCGCCATCGGCCGCCCCTGGGCGGGCTGCCGTACCTACCTCGCCGTCTCCGGCGGGATCGAGGCGGAGCGGGTGCTGGGGTCGGCCTCGCGCGACTCCCTCACCGGACTCGGACCCGACCCGGTGCGCGCCGGGGCGGAGTACGGACTGGGCCCGGTGCGCCCGGTCCCGGCGATCCCGCTGGAGCTGGCGTTCAGCGTCGTCCCGTGCGGCGGCCCGGCCACCGTCCGGTTCCGCTGGGGCCCGCGGCACGAGCTGTTCGACGCCGCGGACCGGCACCGGCTCACCACCACGCCCTGGCGGGTCTCCGCCCAGTGCGACCGGGTGGGCGCGCGGCTGACCGGACCGCCGCTGGCCATCGGCTCGGTCGACCTGCCCAGCGAGGGGACGGTGCGCGGTGCCATCCAGGTGCCGCCGTCGGGCGAGCCGATCGTCTTCCTCGCCGACCATCCGGTCACCGGCGGCTACCCCGTCATCGGGGTGGTCACCGACGCCGACGTCGATCTCGTCGGCCAGACCCTCCCCGGGGACGAGCTACGGCTCGCCCCCGTCCACTGACCCCCTGAAACACCCTGAGAAACCTCAAGGAGACACGCACATGACCGCTCAGCCCGACTCCCTCGTCCCCTTCCACCTGGCCATCCCGGTGGACGACATCGAGGCCGCCCGGGAGTTCTACGGCAAGGTGCTCGGCTTCGCCGAGGGCCGCTCGGACACCAAGTGGACCGACTGGAACTTCGGTGGCCACCAGGTCGTCACCCACCAGGTCGGCGACGGCCCGTCCGGGACGCCGCGTGACGGCATCGCCGGGACCAACCCGGTCGACGGCCACCAGGTGCCGGTGCCGCACTTCGGCCTGGTGCTGCCGGTGCCGGAGTTCCAGAAGCTGGCCGAGCGGCTCACCGCGGCGGGCACGGAGTTCGTGATCGAGCCGTACGTCCGCTTCCAGGGCGAGCCCGGTGAGCAGTGGACGATGTTCTTCCTCGACCCGGCGGGCAACGCGCTGGAGTTCAAGGCATTCGCCGACCTCGGACAGCTCTTCGCCGTCTGATCCGCCACCCGCCCGGCGGTCCTCATCCGCCCGGCAGTCTTCACCGACCCAGCGACCCACCGACCCACCGGCGCAGCGACCCACCGACCCAGCGACCCACCGACCCACCGGCGCAGCGACCCACCGACCCAGCGACCCACCGACCCACCGGCGCAGCGGCGCCCGGCCCGGCAGGACGACGGTCATCAGCAGGAGGACTGGTCCCGCGGATGACCGTCGTACGGGCCCCCGGCGCCGTACCGGCGGCACTGACAGCACATCCCGGCCAAAGGACATGTCAGACCCGGAGGAACCCATGACGAGCGTATCAACGGCCTCAACGGCACCCGGAGACACCGGGGAGACGGCCACCGCGGCGCGCGGCGGCCCGCGCCGGGCGGCGCTGGCGGCGGCCGCCGGCACCGCCATCGAGTACTACGAGTTCGGCGTCTACAGCTATCTGGCCGTGGTCATCGGCCCGCACTTCTTCCCCGGGGACGACCCCACCGCCGCCCTGCTGGCCACGCTCGCGGTGTTCGGCAGCGCGTTCCTGATGCGGCCGCTGGGCGGCATTGTGCTCGGCCGGCTCGGGGACCGTGTGGGCCGCAAGCCCGTACTGATCCTCACCGTGACCGGGATGGGCGGCGCAACCACGGCCGTCGGGCTGCTGCCCACGGCCGAGGCCGTCGGCGTGGCCGCGCCCGTCGCCCTGCTGGTGGTGCGGCTCGCGCAGGGGTTCTTCGCGGGCGGTGAGGTGACCGGTTCGGCCACGTATCTCGCCGAGTCGGCCCCGGCCGGGCGGCGCGGCTTCTTCGGGGCCTTCACCCCGGTCGGGGTGGCCCTCGGCGGCGGGGCCGCGGCGCTGGTCGCGGGCGTCACCACGACCGCGCTGAGCGAGCGCCAGCTCGACGCCTGGGGGTGGCGGATACCGTTTCTGCTCTCGCTGCCCCTGATCGCCGTCGCCCTGATCGCCCGCAACCGGCTCGCGGATTCCGAGAGCTTCCTCGCGGCGAAGTCGGAGCGGGCCACGGCCAAGGCGCCGCTGACCGAGGTGTTCACCCGCCACCGCGGCCCGGTGCTGAAGGTGACCCTGCTGGCCATCGGCTCCAACTGCGGCTACTGGGTCGGCCTGATCTTCATGAACATCTACCTGACCACCGACCTCGGCTACCCCAAGGACTCCACCTTCTGGATCATGGGCGGGATCAGCCTTTTCGTGGCCGTCCTGATGCCGGTGTGCGGGGCGCTGTCGGACCGGTGGGGACGCAAGCGGCTCATCACGGTCGGCTTCGCCGGGTACGCGGTCCTGGTCGTCCCCGCCATGCTGGTCATGGGGCTGGGCAGCTTCCCGCTCGCCGTCGCGGCCATGGTGGTGCTGGCCCTGCCGATGCCGGTCGTCCAGTCCGTCACGTACCCGACGTACGCCGAGCTGTTCCCGACCCGGGTGCGGTACACCGGGCTCTCGTTCAGCTTCAACATCGGCACCATCGTCGGCGGCGGGCTCAGCCCCTATCTGTCCACCTGGCTGATCTCGGCCACCGGCAGTCTGCTCGCCCCGGGCTTCCTGCTGATGGCGACCGTGGTCGTCGCCCTGCTGACGCTGCGCACCGTCACCGAGTCCAGCCACGGGGAACTGGCGTGACGGCCCCCGCCCCTTCGGGAGACGGCCCTCCCGGGGACACGCCCGCCACCCCGGCGGCGCTGCGGCGCCTGGTGGCGGACGGCCGGTGGACCGGGCCCACGGCCGGTCTGCTGGACGGGTACCAGCAGGCCAACCTCGTGATCGTCCCGCGCGACCTCGCCTTCGACTTCCTGTTGTACTGCACCCGCAACCCCGGGCCCTGCCCCGTCCTCGCCGTCACCGAGCCGGGAGACCCGGTGGTGCGGCTCGGTACGACCGTCGCCGACCTGCGGACGGACCTGCCGCGCTACCGGGTCTGGCACGACGGCGAACTCGCCGCCGAACCACACGACATCACCGCCCACTGGCGCCCGGACGCGGTCGGCTTCCTCCTCGGCTGCAGCCACACCTTCGAGGGCCCGCTGCGCGCGGCGGGCGTCCCGGTCCGGTACGCGCCGGAGTCCGCGGCGCCGCCCGTCTACGTCACCGACGTGGCCACCCGCCCCGCCGGACGGCTGTCCGGACCCCTGGTGGTCAGCATGCGCGCGATACCAGCTCGCCTCGTGGCGCGCGCCGTCGAGATCACCGCCCGCTATCCGGCCGGGCACGGGGCGCCGGTGCACATCGGCG
This sequence comes from Streptomyces sp. MK37H, assembly GCF_018035285.1. Taxonomy (NCBI): domain Bacteria; kingdom Bacillati; phylum Actinomycetota; class Actinomycetes; order Kitasatosporales; family Streptomycetaceae; genus Streptomyces; species Streptomyces sp. MK37H. Next base: position 29,281 of record NZ_JAAAYH010000018.1, read on the forward strand.
ACCCGGCGGCGCTCGGCATCGCCGACCTGGCCCGGCCGGACTTCGGCCCCTCCCCGGTCGTCGAGGACGGTGACGTCCCGGTGTTCTGGGCCTGCGGGGTGACACCCCAACTGGCGCTCCCCGCCACGCGGGCCCCGTACGCCATCACCCACTACCCGGGCCACATGTTCGTCTTCGACCACACCGTCGACGCGGGCCCGGCACCGGGGTGAACGGCCGTCCGCGGTCCGGCGGCGGGTGTTTCAGGGAGCGATGCCCACGCCGTCGATCCGGCTCCAGGCACGCTCCTGGGCGGACGTCATGGCCGGCCAGGTCAGCCCGCCCGGCCGGGGCCGGACATGAGAGGCGTAGGGCTTGGGGCGGAAGGCGGAGTCGTAGAAGCACCCGGTGCCGTAGACGCGGTCGAACGTGGCGCATGCGGACGCGATGGACCGCGGTGTGGGCTTGCTTCCCGTGCGCACCCAGGAGTCCAGCGCGGCGATGGAATCGGCGTATTCCGCGTTGCTCAGCTCGCTGTGTTCGCTCTCCTTGGTGAAGGTCTGCACGACGTTCTTCCCGCGGTGCGCGCCATCGACGGTCGCCCGGTACGCCGACTCGTGCTCGACGAATGCCGTGGGGTCGTCGATGGCGTGCATCGTCAGCACCGGGATGGATACGCGTCCGGTGAGGTCGCTGTCGTAGGAGAGGTCACGCCGGGCGTCGGGGGCGGCGGAGAAGCGCTCGACGCCCGCGTTCAGCGCCGTGTCGTCGTGTGAACCGGAGTACCACACGCCCTGGTTGCTGAACGGATTGCGGTCGCCGAGCCGACTGTGCACGATGTCGCGGAAGGTGAACACCGAGAAGCGCAAGTGGGACTCCAGGGTCCGCTCCGGAAGGCGTGTGACGGCGAGGATGTCGTCGAGGTTGCGCTGCTGCGGCGCGGTGCGTTCCTCGGGGGCGGAGGCGTAGCCGGTGCACTCCTGAAGGCGGGCGCGCAGCCCGGCCGTCGTCAGGGTCGACCCGGGACGCAGCCCCTGCCACAGCGGGTACTGGGGCTCGCTGGGGCGGGGCAGGTTGCGGCAGTAGTACTGGTAGACCACGCGCAGATCGACGCGATAGTCGTAGCCCCGGGAGCCGCCGCCCAGGACGCCGCTGGTGAGGAGGGCGCCGTCGTAGGGGCCGTTCTTCCTGCCGTACGTCTCCACGACCTTGGCGGCGACGTTTCCGCCCCAGGACTGGCCGTGTACATAGGTCCGCTCGGGCTTGCCGAAGTCCGCCACGAACAGGCGGCGCAGATTCTCCGTGTCCGCGGCCGCCATACGCGTTCCGTAGCCACCTCGCCGATAGGACGAGCCCGCCCAGGCATAGCCCTCGGACACCATCACCGACCAGCGGTCCAGGTCGCCGACGCTCCGCTCGGGATCGGACCCGTCGCCCAGGTCGGGCCCGCCGTGGGAGTGGACGATCAGCGACCCGTTCCACTTCTTCGGAATGGCGATCGCGTAGTACGCCCCGTTGCTGTCCTCGCCCGTGTAACACGTGGCCTTGTCGCCCACGTTCGCCGGGCACGTGACCGGCGCGGGGCGCGGCTGGGCCGCCTGGACCGGACCGGCATTGCCCAGCGTCCCCGCGACGATGCCCGCGATGCCGACGGCCGATGCCACGGTACGCCGCACACGCGTACGGCTTCGCGGAAAGGAGGAGGGTACGTTCCGACTCGAGCTGTGCACAGCAACGCTCCTGACCTCAGTGGCGCTCCCTCGCGCCAGGCGTTGCGATGGTAGGGACACCGGTTCCGCCGACACCATTGAGCGGGGAGTTCCGTTCTTAACGTGCACGGCTCATCATGTGCACGGCCATCATGTGCACGGCCGGAGGAAGCCGCGGTGCTGCAATGGACGCATGTCCCTCGACGAGCTCCGCACCCTGCTGGCCCGGCATGCCCGGCCCGACTGGACCACCGCCATCGACGGCGTCCTCGTCTCGAAGGCCGACCGGCCGGATCCGCCGGCGCCCGCCATGTCCGGCATGGTGCTCGCCGTGATCGCCCAAGGGAGCAAACGCCTCGCGCTGGGCGACCGGGTCTCGCTGGTGAAGCGCGAGATCCTGTGGCGCGTGATCACCGGCGAGCAGGGGGTGACGGTTCGGCAGCTCGGTCTGGCCGACAGCGGCCTCAGCCATGTCTCCCGGGCCGTGCGCTGGATCCGCGAGCACTACGCGGCAGGTGCGGGAGGTGTTCCGCGCCCTTCGGTGTGCGGGCGAAGATGGTCGAGCCGGGCGCCTGCCTGACGACGAACTTCGGGGCCAGGGCGACGAACGATGTCCCGCTGGAGGAGCTGGTCCCGGCGCCCTGCGCGGCGTTCGCGAAGAAGTCCATGGACGACTTCGGGGCCAGGACGTGTTCACCAAGGAGAGCGACGTCGCCGAGACGGTGTGGCGAGCCGTGCACGACACCACCGGCCGACTGCGCTTCCCGGCCGGTCCCGACGCGGTCCGGCTCGACCAGGCGAAGTGACCCGCCGGCGGGCACGGTGCTCGTAGCTCCGGCGCGGACGGGGCGGAACCTGCCGGAGGTCCCGCCCCGTCCCCTGTGCGTCAGGTGCCGGCCGTCAGAAGCGGTCCGGGGAGCGCTGCGGAAGCGGGGCCCCGGGACGGGCGTCCCGCTTCCGGTCCTCCTGGGCGCCGCCGTTCGAGTCGCCCGTCGCCTCGCAGGTCACGTCCTTCGCCGGCAGCTTGCCGGTGGTCAGGTAGTCCGCCACCGTGCCGTCCGTGCACGCGTTGCCGCTCGGGTAGACGCCGTGGCCCTCGCCGCCGAGGACCGTCAGCATCCTCGAGCCCTTCAGATCGGCGTGCAGGGCCTGACCGCTCGGCAGCGGGGTCTGGGAGTCCCACTCGTTCTGCACGACCAGCGAGCCGACCTTGTTGTTCACGACGGTGGCCCGCTCGACGGAACTGTCCCAGAACGCGCAGGGTTTGATGCTGGACGCGAAGTCGCCGTAGAGCGGGTAGCGGCCCTTGTCCTCGATGGCGTCCCGCCGGTAGCTCTCGGGGTCGCGGGACCAGGCGGCCGAGTTGTCGTTGCACACCACGGCCCAGAAGCTCGCGGTCATGTTGTCGCTCGGTACATCGGCGGAGCGGGCGGCCAGGCGTGGCGTTCCGGCCGGATCCGGGAGCTTCTTCGCGGAGGCGGGCCGGCCGGCCGCGGCCTTCCTCAGCTCCACGACGAGTTCGGTGCCCTCCCGCACGCTGAAGACCGCGCGGCGCATCATGCTCCGGACGTCGTCACCGGTGTACTTCTCCCCGTCCATCTCGATGGGCTTCTCGTTCGCCCGCTGGACCATGTCCCAGAACGTCCGGTCGACCTTCTTCGGCGTGTCACCGAGACCGTACTTCTCGGAACGCGCGGCGGCCCACTCGGTCCACCGGTCGAACGCGGGCTCGGCACCCTCCGCCCACCACTGGATCATCTTCCGCCAGGCGCGCGCCGGATCGACCGCGCTGTCCACCACGACCCGGTCGGCCCGGCTCGGGAACAGCTGGGTGTAGACGGCGCCGAGGTAGGTCCCGTACGAGTAGCCGAAGTACGAGAGCTTCTTCTCGCCGAGGATCGCCCGGAGCAGATCCATGTCGCGCGCCGTGTTGCGCGTGGTGATGTGCTTGAGCGTGGCGCCCGACTTCTCACGGCACTTGCGCGCGACATTCCGCGCCCAGGCGACGTCCTTGTGGAACGTCGCTTCCTTGTACGGCCGCAGCCAGTTCTCCTCCTCCGGCGTCAAGCCGCAGGTGACGGGCGTGCTCCGGCCCACCCCGCGCGGGTCGAAGCCGATGAGGTCGTAACTCTGCCGCGCGGACTCGGGCAGCATGTTCTTCATCTGCAGCGGCATGTCGAGCCCCGGTCCGCCGGGGCCACCGGGGTTGGCGAGCAGGACGCCGTGCCGCTTGCCCGGTGTGGTGGTCTTGATCCGGGATATGGCCATGTCGATCCGCTTGCCGCCGGGAGCCCGGTAGTCCAGCGGCACCTTGATCGTCGCGCACTGGTACTCCGCCGGTTCGTCGGCCTCGCACCGCTGCCACTTCGGCTTCTGCTTGACGTACGGGTCCAGGGCGCTCGCGGTGGCGGATGCCGGGGCGGCGGCCTGGGCGGTGCCGGTCTGGGCGGCGCCGGCCGTGGAGGTGGCGAGCGCGGGAGCCAGCGTTGCCGTGACACCGACGGCCAACAGCGGCGCGAGACCTCGTCTACGCACGAAATCGTTCCTTCCGGTCGCGTATCGGGACAGGAACGATCATTCAGGTGATGTGCACCGGGGAACATCGGCCGTGCGTCCCCAACTCCCCTCCCTCTTGGGGGGGATGTGACGGCGGTGTGTGGTCCCCTGGTTGTACGGCCCGCCCGCACCGCCCTCAGGGTTGGGGCACCTCCTGGCCGTTGACGAACACCCGTCGGAAGGTCAGGTCGTCGGTGTGGGCGACGCTGTCGGGGTTGCGGATGCCGGTGAACGTGGAGCGGGAGAGGTGCACACCACGCAGATGGTCGGTCTCCAGGCCGACCAGCCGCAGCACGGTCTGGGCGCCGTCGATCTCCATCCGGTCCAGGTGGATGTTCCGCACGGACACCGGCAGTGTCCCGTCCTCGCCACCGTTGTAGTCCATGGTCACGAAGGCGATGTCACGCTCCACGCCCTGCCCGGTGAAGTTCCGGATGTGCACACCGTCGATGGAGCCGCCGCGCTTCTTGTTCGCCTTGACGTACAGCGCGTACTTGACGGGGTAGCGGCCGGGGAAGTCCGGAGGGTTGATCTCGCAGTCCTCGGCGAAGATGTCACGCACCCCGCCGGACATCTCGCTGCCGACCGTCATCCCGCCCCAGCGGCCGGAGAACCGGCAGTCGCGCACGACGATGTTCCTGCTCGGCACGCCGACGCGGTGGCCGTCCTCGTCCCGGCCGGACTTGACGGCCACGCAGTCGTCGTTGGTGTTGAACCGGCAGCCGGTGATGAGCACATCGGAGCAGCACTCCGGGTCGCACCCGTCGGTGTTGTAGAGCGTGCTGTCCACGGTGAGATCGCGCACGGTGACGTTGCTCGACAGCACCGGATGTACCGTCCACATCGGCGGGTCGACGATGGTCAGGCCGCTGACCAGGACGTTGCGGCAGCGGTAGAACTGCACCATCTTCGGCCGCAGATGGTGGCCGTCGCCGAAGACCCGCCGCGCCACCGGCACCCCCGTGGAGCCCATCTCGCGCAGCAGCTTCTGGTCGGCTCCCTGCGGTCCGCTGTCGCGGTACCAGCTCTCCCACGGCCCGAGCCGCGCCTGCCCGTCGAGCGTGCCGCGGCCGGTGACCGCCACGTCCCGCTCGCCGTACGCGTAGATGAAGGGCGAGTAGTTGTAAGCCTCGGTGCCCTCCCAGCGGGTGAGCACCACCGGCAGGAAGTCGCGCGGATCGGGGCTGAAGGCGATGGTGGCGCCCTCGGTGACATGCAGGTCCACCCGGCTGCGCAGATGGATCGCGCCGGTGAGGAACCGGCCCTCGGGGACGACGACATGGCCGCCGCCCGCGCGGTGGCAGGCGGCGATGGCGGCCCGGAACGCCGCGGTGTTCATCGTCCGCCCGTCGCCGACCGCCCCGTAGTCGGTGACCCTGAACGTACGCCGGGGGAAGGCGGGCGGCCTGATCCGGTCCAGGATCCCCGGCACCGCGCGCCACGCCCCGGTGCAGGCGGCGGCCGCGCCGGTGTGCGGAGTGGCCATGCCCGTGTGCGGAGTGGCCGCGTACGCCTGCTCCGCGGACAGGGGCGGGAGCAGCGCGCCTGCCGCCAGCAGACCGCCGGTGCGCAGTGCCGCGCGGCGGGAAGGTCTCGGGTGCATGGCCTGCCTCCTCGGCAACGCTCTAGCTGACGGAGATCCGGTCCAGGTCGGGCGCGGACTCGGTGTCGTTGGAGATCCTGATGGTGTTGGCGCCGGGCTTCAGGGTGACGGGGAGGGCGGTCGTGCGTGGTGTGGTGTTCCCGGTGTCGGTCACCGTCACCTTGGCCGCCGGGCCGCCGTTGACGCTCACCTGGAACGAGCGGGTGCCGTTGACCGTGTAGTCGAGGTGCAGCGTGTGCTCCCCGCCGTTGGGGACGACCACATCGGGGAACACCATGGCCGCCTGCTCGCTGCCTCCGATGTTGCGCACCTTCTCGGCCCCGGAGCAGGGGCCGCAGCCGGTGATGCCCGTGCTGCCGAACTGGTTGGCCGAGTCCTCGGCCTCACGCGCCCATATCCGGCCGGCGGGCAGTGGCCGCACCCGGACCTGGTCCGAGACCGACTTCTGCCGGCCGAGCAGCGCGTAGTCCGCCGTGACGGGGATGTCGGCCGATCCCGCGTCCTGGCCGGGCGGGGAGGTGACGGTCCAGGTGCCCCGCACCGTCTGGCCGAGCCGCAGCGACCGGGCCGTCACCGGCCCGCCGTCCGCGGTCCAGCCGGCCGGCAGCCGGGGGGCGAGGCGGACGTTGCCGAGCTGCTCGTCGTCGTCCAGCCGGAGCGTCGCCGTGACGGTGAAGGATCGTTGCCCGGGGCCGACCCACTGCAGACCGTGGGGCCGTACGGTGAGCGTGGTCTTGGGGGTGTACGAGGCCGGGGGCAGCGGGGCCACCGCGATCCGGTCCAGGCCGGGGCCACGGCGGGCGGTGCTGAACACCTTCACCGTATTGGCACCGGCCTTGAGCGGTACGGACACCGCCGTGCTCTCCGGCACCTCGGGGCTGTCCGCGGCCACGGGCACCTCGACCGGTGCCGCGCCGTTGACACTCACCGACAGGGCGGAGTCGGCCGCGGCGGTGTGGTCCAACTGGAGCCGGTAGTCGCCCTGTTCGGGTGCGCGCACGTCGCGGTACGTCACGGAGTTACGCGGCCCGCCGCCGAGGCCGTCGACGCGCCGGCCGCCCGAGCAGGCGCCGCATGCCACGGAGTGGACCGCGCCCGACGGCCGGTTCTGCCGTGCCTCGGCCTCCAGCGGCAGCGCGGTGCGGGTGGTCTTCGAGCGGCCGTACGCCACCTGGATCTCGTCGATGCGCAGCTGGTTGTAGAACTCGGGTGCCTGCGGACCGCCCCACAGGCTGCGTACCTCCAGCTTCAGATAGCGGGCGGTCCGGTCGCCGATGTCGATGGTGCGCACCCCGCGCGCACTGGGCAGTGTGCCCGAGCGCACCTGGGTCCAGCGCTTGCCGTCGCCGCTGGCGTAGACGCGGTAGTCCTTGATGCGCGCGGAGTCCTCGGGGCGGCCGAAGGACGACCTGGCGTGCGTCGGGGACCACTCGCGCTGGTTCACCGCCAGCGCCGTGGCGTGCTTGCGCGCGCCGAGGTCGAGGGTGACGGAGACGGGCAGCTTGCCGTCGCTGTCCCAGTAGGTCTCGTAGTCGCCGTCGGCGAGGTCCGCCGCCGGGTGGCCGGTGCGCTCGGACGTGGCGGTGGCGCCGATCCCCGACTGCGGATAGAGCGGCCGTCGGCCGTCGGTCTCGACCTTGAAGACGGTGTCGTACGGATCCCAGTCGTGGATGCCGAGGATCGACAGATGGCCACCGGACTGGCTGAAGCGCATCGCCTCGCCGGTGCGCTGATCGGTGACCCGGCGCACGGTGTAGCCGTTGTCGCCCAGCCGCACCATGTCGGTGCGGGGCCGGGTGACCACGTGCACATACTGGGTGCGGTCGCCGTTCTCGCCCCGGCCCACGGTGACCACGCCATGGGCGCCGTCGTTCCAGAAGCCGGGCTGCATACCGCCGTACATGTAGCCGCCGCCCTCGACGCCGTACACCGACTCCCGGACGGGCTCGACCCACTTGCCCATGAAGTCGTTGAACTCCTCCTGCTGGGGCGGGAGTTTGCCGTTCACCATGGGTGTTTCGGCCATGAGCGACTTGATGGAGGAGCCCGCGTTGGTGATGTAACGGCCGGTGCTGAGCCGGGCGTCGACCTCGTGGTCGCCGCCGTCGTACCACCAGTCGCCGGTGGTCGGCAGCTTGTAGTCGGCCTCGGTCAGCCGGGGCATGGGAACGGTCACGGCGGCGGGGTAGTCGTACGCCGGGGTCATGCCGGTCTTCTGCTCATTGCTGACCGTGTCCATGATCGGCGTGTCTTCGTTGTTGTTGCTCAGCAGCCAGTCCGGCCGGCGCTCGCGGATTTTCTCGTAGAGACCGTTCTCCTCCCAGTACTCGTTGTCGTTGTCGATCCAGAACCCCGACAGATCCGGGTACTTGTCCATGACCTCGAGGAACAGGTCGTAGCTGTACATGCCGAAGCCACGGCGCGTGGTCAGGTCCACCTGTTGGCCCCTGTACTTCGAGTAGGCGGCCGAATCCAGCGTCTCGGTGCCCGACTCGTTGTGCCACTGCGGGTCGTCGGTCATGTAGAGGATGATGTGCACGCCCTTGGCCTTGGCCGCGGCCACGAGCTCGCCGAGCAGATCGCGCTCGGTGGCGCAGCTGCCGGGGATCTTCGAGGGCCAGGGGCGGGCGTAGCCCAGCCGGCTGTGGAAGGTCGCGAGCACGATGTACGAGGCGCCGAGCTTGCGCGCCTCGTCCACCCAGTAGTCGGCGTTCCAGCCGCCCTCGGTGACATCGCGCTCCCAGGTGGCGCAGTCGCGGTGCTGGGGGTGGGTGAACATGCCCCAGTGCAGGAAGAGACCGGCGGTGGACTGGCGCAGCCACTCCTGCCGGGGGTGCTGGACCTCGGCCTTGGCGGGGGTGGCCAAAAGGCCGATGGCCAGGGCGAGTACGACCGCCGCGCACAGCGCGCGCCACCGGGAGCGGGCGGCGCGGGCGGCGCGTGCGGTGCGGGCAGCACCGGCGGTGCGCGTTGCGGGGATGTGGATGGGGCGGAGCGGGATCCTCGGCGTGGGCATGTCCTGTCCTCCGTGAACGTTCCCGTGAGCGTTCACGGAGCACTGTCCGGCCCACCCGGCCGCCGTGTCAATATGTGTGCGAGGCTGGGGTGTTCCGCTGTGGGGTTCCGTTGACGCCCGTCGTCGCCGCGGTGATTATCGAGGAGGAGCGCTTCGGGGATCACCCCGTGCGCGGTCCCGAGTGCCACGTCGTACCACGTCCGAGGGTGGGGAGAGGGGTGGGGCCCGTGCCCACGAGCGCCAGGCCGCGCCGCATCACCATCGAGGATGTGGCGCGCTCGGCCGGAGTGTCCCGGCAGACGGTCTCCCGCGCGGTCAACGACAAACCGGAGATCGACCCCGCCACGCGGCAGCGGGTGCTGCGGGTGGCCCAGTCGATGGGGTACCGGCCCAGCCGGTTCGCCCGTGGCATGGTCGGCCCGCGGCTCACCACGCTGGGCCTGGTCATCGCGGATGTGCTCAACCCCTTCTTCCCCGAGGTGGTTTCCGGTGTGCTGGCGGCGGCCGACGAGCGCGGCTGGCAGGTCGCCATCTACAGCACCGGGTCCGCCCTGGAACGCGAGACCGCGGTGGCGCGGACCGTGGTGGACCACGTGGACGCGTGTGTCGCCTTCCTGCTCGACCCCGGCGCCATCGAGCTCATCCACCGCTCCGGCATGCCCTTCGTCCTGCTCGACAACGAGCACCGGCCGCCGAGCGTGAGCGGCGGGCGGATCGACTTCGCCACCGGTATGCGGCATGCGGTCGGCCACCTCGTCGAGCGCGGCCACCGGCGGATCGCGATGCTCGACGACCGCGGCCGCCCGGACGCCGGCGGCCACGGCACCCGCCACGCGCTGTTCCTCGGCGCGGCCGCCGAACACGGGCTGCCCGCCGACGAGGAGTGGGTGTTCCCGGCGGCCAACTCCCTCGAGGGCGGGGCGGCGGCCATGGACGACGTGCTGGCCGGCGGCTTCGGGGCGACGGCGGTGCTCGCGTACAACGACCTGATCGCCATCGGCGCCATGCGCCGCGCCCGCGACCGCGGAATGCGGGTGCCGGAGGACTGCGCGTTCGTCGGGTGCGACGGGCTGACGCTGAGCCGGCTCGTGGACCCGCCGCTGACCACCCTGACGGTCGACAAGGAACTCCTCGGCCGGGCCGCGGTGCGGCAGGTCGCCGCGCAGATGACCGGCGCCGGAACGGGGGAGACGGTGATCGTGCCACGCCTGGTGGTACGCGCGTCTTCCTGATGTGGTTGGCCTCGGGTGACATGGCCGTCCTCGGGCCGGTCGTCGACCCACGTCACCCTGTGCGGCGGCCCCGCCCCCGTGCGGCGCAGGCCCCGGGGCTCAGGCCCCCTTTAGTTGTGTCTATATAATGATTATGACAACACAATTAAACGGAGGCCCCTTCATGCCGGATCCCGCTCCTCGGCAACGATGGCTCGTGCTGGCCATCTGCTGCATGAGCCTGCTGATCGTCAGTCTCGACAACACGATCCTGAACGTCGCCCTGCCCTCCATCCAGCGCGACCTGCACACATCGGTGTCCGGGCTGCAATGGACGGTCGACGCGTACACGCTGGTGCTGGCGAGCCTGTTGATGCTCTCCGGCTCGACCGCCGACCGGGTGGGCCGTCGTCGCACGTTTCAGGCCGGGCTGGTGATCTTCACCGCGGCCTCGCTGCTGTGCAGCCTGGCTCCTGGGCTCGGCTGGCTGGTCGTCGCGCGGATGCTCCAGGCGGTCGGGGGGTCGATGCTGAATCCCGTCGCCATGTCGATCATCAGCAACACCTTCACGGACCCCCGGGAACGCGCCCGTGCCATCGGTGTGTGGAGTGGCGTCGTGGGCATCAGCATGGCCGCCGGTCCGATCATCGGGGGTGCGCTGGTGGAGTCGGCCGGTTGGCGGGCGATCTTCTGGCTCAACGTGCCCATCGGACTTGCCGCACTCTTCCTGACCCGCAGGTATGTGCCGGAGTCCCGGGCGCCGCGGGCTCGCCGAGTGGACCCGGTCGGGCAGGCGCTCGTCATCGTGCTGCTCATCGCGCTGACGTACGCGATCATCGAGTCGCCGAACCTGGGCTGGACCTCTCCCGTGGTCGCCGGGTGCGCGGCCGCGGCGCTGTGCGCGCTGCTGGGGCTGCTGTGGTACGAACCGAGGCGCACCGACCCGCTCATCGACCTGCGGTTCTTCCGTTCCGCGCCGTTCTCGGGCGCCACCGTGATCGCGGTCGCCGCGTTCGCCGGTCTGGGTGGTTTCCTGTTCGTCAGCTCTCTGTACCTGCAGGATGTGCGGCGGCTCGATCCGTTGCACGCCGGATTGTTCATGCTGCCCATGGCGGTCATGGCGCTGCTGACCGCACCCGTGTCGGGCCGCATGGTGGCCTCGCGGGGGCCGCGTACTCCGCTGCTGCTCGCCGGGGCGGCGTTGTGCGCGAGCGCCGTGCTCCAGGCGCTCACCTATTCCGAGCACCTTCCGGTGACCCTGCTGGTCGTCGCGTATCTGCTCTTCGGCACCGGCTTCGGGCTGGTCAACGCGCCCATCACCAACACCGCCGTCTCGGGGATGCCCCGTTCGCAGGCCGGTGTCGCGGCCGCGGTGGCCTCCACCAGCCGGCAGACCGGCCAGTCCCTCGGCGTGGCCGTCATCGGTGCTCTGATGGCCGGGGGAGTGCACGCTGACGCGGCGGCCTTCACGGACGCGGCACGCACGGCATGGTGGATCATCGCCGGCTGCGGCGCCGCGGTGCTGGTCATGGGTACGCTCACTTCCGGCCGCTGGGCGCGGGCAACGGCCCAGCGCACGGCGAAGCGGCTCGCCACCGAGGAGACCAAGGAGACAGTGACCGTCTGATGGAGCGCCCACATGACAACGAGCCGCACGAGGGGGACGACGAGACCGCCAGGACGGCGACCCGAGCCTGGCAGGGGCTGAACACCCTCCTGATGGAGCGTTACGACCGCCGCAAGGCGGTCGCGGAGAGCCTCGGCATGAGCTTCAGCCGCGTCAGAGCGTTGCGCCGCCTCGCCGCCGGTCCGATCACCCTTCGCGAACTGGCCGAGCGGCTGGGCGCGGACCCGCCCTACACCTCCGTCATCGTCGACGATCTCGTACGGCGCGGCCTCGCCGACCGCATCACCAACCCGGCCGACCGCCGGTCCAAGCTGGTCCATCTCACCAAGGACGGCCAGGAGTTGGCCGCCCGCGCCACCGCGATCCTCACCACCCCGCCTGACGATCTGCTCGCCCTGCCGCTCGAGGACATCCAGGCGCTCGACCGCGTGGTGGCCAAGCTTCTGAGCTGAACGGAGAGCGTGGTCCGCGCGGCTGAACTCATCGCACCACATGCTGAGAGGTCGCCAACGATGCTTGTGCCGCCCGCTACAGGAAGCGGTGGGGGGCACGTACTCTGGCGCTGCCGTCGGTGGCGCGGGGATGCCGCTGGAGTGGTGGAGGGCGCCGTGGGCCTATCCGAGTGCGCGGAGGGCTGTTAGGGCTCTGTACTGCTGAAGAAGCACGGCAGCATTGCGGCGTACGGTGGCAGCGTGGCAAACGAACACCTGGGGCGGACACTGCGCCGCTTGCGCCGTCTGGCCGCCCTGACGCAAGAAGAACTGGCCGAGCGTTCCGTCGTGTCCGTCGATGTGATCCGTCAGCTCGAACAGGGGCGGAAGCACTCGGCACGCCTCCCCACGCTGCACGCGCTGGCGAACGGTCTCGGCGTGGAGCTGACCACCCTCCTGGGTGACCCTCCTGCGGTCTCCTCGACAGGCGAGAACGATGGGCCGCGCTTCGTGGCCGTGCGCCGCGCCATCATGCCCGCGCTCTGGGGACCGGAGCCGGAGCCGCCCGGGCCTGACTTCTCGTTGGACCGTCTGCGTGAGCAGATCGCGGACGGTTGGACCCAGTATCATGCCGCAGAGTTCGACACGGTGATGAAGGCATTGCCGGAATTGATCTCGGATGCGCGCACCGCCACGGCCTCGGGCGACGACGCCGACCGCAGGGCGGGTTTCGCGGCTCTGGGCAAGGCGCTTCAGCTCGCAGGGCATGTCGCCGTGCGAATGGGCAAGACGGACCTTGCCCTGACGAGCCTGGAGCGCGCAGTAGACGCTGCGGGACACTCCTCTGATCCGCTGCTTCTGCCGATGATCGTCAACTCCATGGCATGGACATACCAGCGGCAGGGACGACTGGAGGATGCGTTGGGCATCGCGCTCCGTGCCGCCGACGGCATGAAGAACGCTGTCCACACCGGGACGGCTGACGGCCTGAAGGTGTGGGGAGCGTTGACCATGAGTGCCGCCACGTCGGCCGCGAGGAGTGGCGACTACGAGCGCGCGGCGGCGATGATGGAGACGGCAGAGAAGGAAGCCGCCCGGGTCTCGAAGCTGTCCGACAGCGGTGACAACCGCATGGTCAGCGTCTTCAGCCCATCGTCGGTCCGGATCGAACGTGTCCGCCTTGCTGTCCAGTATGGGCACCCCGAAGACGCCTTGAAGCTGGCCAAGGGCATGCGGTTGTCGAAGGATACCCCGCCGTCCTGGCGGACGTGGCTGCTGTTGGACGTGGCCCGAGCCCACACGGACGTAGGGGACGCGGCGGGAGCCGTGAACACCCTGGAGTCCCTGCGCCGGGTGGCGCCGACGTGGATGCAGCACCACACGTTGGCCGTGGCCATCGTGCGCGACCTGTGGGCGTTGCCCAACCACCCGCCAGGGCTGCGCCCACTGGCGGAGTTCCTGGGGGTTGGCGAATAGCGTCCTGAAACTATGACGTTGCGCCCCTGTCACCCTTCTTGGCACGTCGCTTACATGAGTGGTCACTGCCCCGCAGCCTTGTGAACAGCCGGGGCTGCGGTCGACCCGAAAGAGCAACTGACGTGCCAAAATTCACGGACGCGCGGTCACGAAAGCAGCCTCGACAATGTCTGCCGCTCACCATAGCCCGCCCTACTGGGCACCCTGGCTACAGCGAGACCCTGCCGCGTGAACCAGAGAGCGCGGTCACAGCCCGGCGTCTGGTACGTGTCGCCTTCGCAACATGGCGCCTGGAAGAACTGGCCGAGGCCGCGGCTTTAATCGCCTCCGAGCTGGTGACCAACGCCGTGAAGCACGCCCAGAGCAATTACATCCGGGTCACGGTCACCCGGCTCGAGGCAACGCGGGTGCGCATCGGGGTGGTGGACAAATCGAAGAGACGCCCGGTGCCTCGTGAGTCGAGCGCAGGAGGACGAGAGCGGGCGCGGCCTCGCGCTCGTGGCCGCGCTGGCCGAGGACTGGGGCACCGACCCGCTGCCGTGGGGCAAGCGGGTGTGGGCAGAACTGCAGGGGAAGGAAAGCGGGTGACCGGCGAACGGAAGCCTCGGGTGGGTTTCTTGACCCATGACGGGAATGCCGACCGGCGTGGAATCGTCACCGACATGGAGAGCGGTGCTGTGGGGCTGTTGCGGCCGCGGACCGGGCCAGGGCAGTGGACTTCCCGGCAGCCCGAGCGCCTGACGGTGCTGACGCCATACGAGCAGATGCCGGAACGGCTGTAGAGTCGCGGGAAGCCCCGGCTCGGTGGTGTTCACCGGCTGGGGCTCGCGGTCCTGCTCGCCGTCCTGGAGGCGGACCTCGGATCCCACCGCACGATCGGAAAGCCGCGCATCCTGCGGGCCGTTGTTGATGGCCGTGGCGATGACGCTCACCCGCACCATCGGACTCGCCACGCGAGCGGCCACCGTCGGCCGCGGGGCACCCGTAGCCGGGCCCGCGGCCGAGTAGCGGTGGAGTGGGGAATGTCGTCGACAGGACACAATGAGGTTCGCATTGTCTCGTCTCGTCGGATCGGAGAGAAATGCAGCCCGGACAGGATGAAGAAGTGGCCGACGCCGCGGAGCTTGCGGCGCGGCTGCGCCACGTCTTCTGGATCGGCGGCGGGAGTGGCGCGGGCAAGTCGACCATCGCCCGCCGGCTCGTCGACCGCTACGGGTGGCGGCTCTACGCGACCGACGATGTGATGCGGGATCACGCCGGGCGGGCCACCCCCGAGGAGGCGCCGTTTCTGCATCAGTTCATCGCCATGGACATGGACGAGCGATGGGTGAACCGGTCTCCGGAGGTCATGCTCGAGACGTTCCACTGGTTTCGGGGTGAGGGCTTCGGCCTGATCGTCGAAGACCTTCTTCGCCTGCCGCCGGAGCCCTGCGTCATCGTCGAGGGATTCCGGCTGCTCCCGCACCTCGTGAAGCCGCTGCTCGACGCTCCTCAGCACGCGGTCTGGCTTCTTCCCACGCCCGATTTCCGTCAGGCCGCCATCCGGAGTCGGTCGGTACCGGGGGAGGGGTTCGTCTGGAGGACCAGCGATCCGGCGAGGGCCGGCCGCAACCTTGCCGAACGGGATCGCATGTTCACCACACGCCTCGAGGAGGAAGCCGAGCGCCTTCGACTGCACACCATCGATGTCGACACCGCGACGACGGAAGACGAGCTCACTGAGCAGGTGACCAGGGCGTTCCGACTCTGACGCGACGACTCCCGCGGCCGCCCCGCCCCGGCTCATTTGACGAAGCCGGGCTCACTTGGCGAACACCGCCCGCGCGATCTCATCGGGGGCGGCGCTCGTCTCGGCGAGCAGTTCCCCGTCCGCGGACCAGATGCCCGAACGGCCGGACGTACGGTCGAAGCCGCCACCGGTCGGACCCGCGAAGGCCGCCGTGGCGACCCACACACCGTGGTCGGCGGCGGCCCGGCGGGCGCGCTCGCCATGGAGCCCGGCCTCGTGTTCGGCGTGGACAACGCCGGCCACGTAGCCGTCGATGCCCAGCGCCGCCGTCTTCGCGGCGTGTTCGGGGAAACCGGTGTCACGGCAGACGGCGAGCCCCAGCCGCCACTCGTCCACGTCGATCACGGCGGACTGCTCCCCGGGCACGAAGTGGATGGCCTCACTGCGGTGCAGGTGGACCTTGCCGTAGACCACCCGTGCGCCATCTCCGTCCAGAGCCAGGATGCCGATGCGCGGACCCGCCACCGGCGCGCCGACCAGGGCGAGCGTCCCGGTCGCGGCGCACGCGGCGACGATCGGAGCCAGCCGATCATCGTCCGGGGCGACCGGCGTCGCGTCCAGTTCGTATCCCGTCAGCGACATCTCGGGGAAGACCACCACCCGCGCGTCCGCCGCCCGAACGGCCTCCGCGTGGGCCACCGCGTTGGCCGCCACGTCGTGAGCGGCGCACCTCGGCTGCGCCACCGCGATGCTCAACGGCTGTGCCACCACCCTGAACTCCCCTCGCCGAGTCGTGCGAGCAGCCTATCCAAGCCTGTGCAACGGACAACGCCGAGGCCTGGTGGAGGCGCTGCGCCGGCAGTCCGACCCCGTGGTTCGGGCTGCCGGCGCGTGGCCCCGCACCCCGAAGCTCAGGCGGACGTGGCGGGCGAGGAGGTGGTCGACGCCGTGTCGGTGCGGGGCTGCTGGCCGTCGTCCGCCGCGCTCGGGGCCGACGGCTCGCCGTCGCGTTCCTCGGGGAGCTTCAGCATCAGTGTCAGGACGAGTGCGACCAGGTAGAGGGCGAGGAAGACCAGCGTGACTCCGCCGGCGCCGACGACGGGGAGGAAGAGGCTGGCGATGGCCGGGCCGACGAAGGCCGCGCCGCCCGCGCCCAGGTTGAGCAGGGCCATGGAGCCGCCCTTGTTCTCGGGCGCCATCGACGGGATGAGGGCCGAGATGGGCACGAATCCCGCGAGGGTCGCGCCGTAGAACATGCCCGCGAGCACCGCGACCCAGTAGTAGTCCGGGCCGAGCCAGGTCGGTACGAAGTACAGCGTCGTCACGCTGATCGCGCAGCCCAGCGCGCCGAAGCCGGCGATGGTCGTGCGCCAGCCGATGCGGTCGGAGAGGACGCCGAAGATGAGGTTGAAGAAGATGTTCGTGCCGTAGATGATCGCCAGCAGCTGGAGCCACTTGTCCTCGCCGAAGCCGACGTCGTCGGAGAAGATCCGCGGCAGGTACACCAGCATGCCGAACTCCGGGGCTGTGTTGATGATCCGGACCAGGCAGCCCACCAGCACGCGCGGATGGGTCCAGATGATGGAGACGGAGTTGAGCAGGCTCTCGCCGGTGGTGACCTCCGGGGGTGCCATCCGGTCGCCGCCGGGCCTCCGGCGGGCGCCGACCAGGGCGATGGCGCCGCCGATGAGGATGAGGACGAGTGCCGACCACAGCGTGCCCAGGCGGCCGAACGAGGGGATCGTCAGGCTCGACCACAGCGAGCCGAGGGTGGGCAGGCCGCCGGTGAAGGCGAAGTAGAACCAGCCCACCGCGGTGCCCAGCCGGGCCTTCGGTGCCGTGTTGGTGATCCATACGAGGAAGCCGAACGCGAAGAGCGGATAGCCGAAGCCCCGGATGCCGTAGAAGACCAGCATCATCGGGTAGTTCTCGGTGCCCAGCGCGAAGAGCAGGTACGCGGCGTCGAAGACGGCCCAGATCGCCAGGCCCGCCCACATCACCCGGCGCGGCCCCCACACCTGGCAGAGCGCGCCGGAGAACCACGACGCCAGCATGACGGCGATGCCGTAGACCGTGATGACGTACCCGGCCCGTACGTCCGTCGTCGCGCCGTGATCGGCCATGTACGGAGCGATGAAGCCGGATTCGACGCCGTCTCCGATCATGAACAGGAGTACGCCCAGATAGCCCAGGACCAAGGGTTTCGGCATCGCTTCCTCCACTCTGCGGGGATGACGGAGTACGACCGCAGATACTCAAGCGAGCCGAGAGAAATATCAAGAGGTCTGGTAAGACTAACGAAATCTGATGGTAACTACTCGGTCTCGACGACTCTCACATCCGTCAGCTCCCGCATCTCCCGCAGCAGCTCCTCGTCCACCGGGCCGGTCAGCAGAACATGGTCGAAGGAGTCCACGCTCTCCAGCCGGTGCAGCGCGCGACGGCCCACCTTGCTGTGGTCCATGAGCAGCACGCTCGTCGCGCCCGCCTGCCGGGTCGCCCGCTTGATGCTGACGATCTCCTGCTCCTGGTGGAAGGTCATGCCCGCGGTGATCCCGGAGGTGGAGAGCACGCTCAGATCGACGGAGATGCCGCTGATCATGTCCATCGCCGGCAGGCCGATCCATGAGTCGTGGGTGCGCGAGTACTCGCCGCCCACGGAGATCAGCCGGATGCCCTCGGCGCTCCTCAGCTCCTCCGTGATCAGGCGGTAGTTGGTCACCACGGTCAGCGGCCCCACCTCGGGCAACAGCCGCGCCAGGGCCAGCGCCGAGGTCGAGTCGTCCAGCATCACCGACATCCCCGGGGCCACGAACCGCAGGGCGGCGCGGGCCAGCGCCCGCTTCTCGTCGGTGTGTGAGTGCAGCCGGAAGTCCGAACTGGACTCGAAGACCATCGAGGGCTGCGCGGAGACGCCACCGTGGTACTTGCGCAGGATGCCGCGGTCCGCCAGCTCGGCGATGTCCCGGTGGACCGTCATCAGGCTGACGCCGGTCAGTTCGACCAGTTCGGACACGGTGGCGTCCCCCTGGGCCAGAACGTGGTCGACGATCAGTTGCTGCCGCTGTTGCCGCGCACCTCGCGACGACGGGGGAGTAGTCATGCCCTCCATCCTGCCGTGTTTATTTCTCACATAGAACCAGTGACAACTCACGCTGTGACTGTTAATTTCGCTGTAACGGACACCGCCGGGTGCCATCACCTGGCGGACACCGCCGGGCGCACGGACATCCCGTGCCCCCGCCAGCCAGACATCATCAGCCGGGAGATCAGGGGTACGCATGGCCGACGCAGTGGTCTTCGACATGGACGGCGTGCTCGTCGAGAGCGAGCATCTGTGGGAGGAGCTGTGGGCCGCCTACGCCGCCGCACGCGGCCGCACCTGGGGCCCAGAGCAGACGCGCGACGTCCAGGGGATGAGCGCCCCCGAGTGGGCCGCCTACCTGACCCGGTTCTGCGGGTCCGGTGACTCCGCCGCCGGCACCGAGCAGGCCGTCGTCGACGGCATGGTCCAGGCCCTGGCCGACGGCCGCATCGGCCTGCTGCCCGGAGCCCGCGAAATGATCAGCGCCACCGCCGAGCTCGCCCCCGTGGCGCTCGCCTCCTCCGCGCCGCGCCGGGTCATCGACGCCGTTCTCGTCCACCACGGTGTCGACCACCACTTCAAGGCGACCGTCTCCAGCGCCGAGGTGGAGCGCGGAAAGCCGAGCCCGGACGTCTATCTGGCCGCCGCGCGCGCCCTCGGCGTGGCCCCGGAGCGCTGTCTGGCGGTGGAGGACTCCAGCAACGGGCTGCGTGCCGCCGCGGCCGCCGGGATGACCGTCGTGGCCATCCCGAATCCGCAGTACCCACCCGCCGAGGACGCCCTGGCTGCCGCCGCATACCGTTCTGCGGACCATCATGCCGTACGTGACTTCCTGCTCAGCAGGCTCGACCCCCGAGGGGAGTGACCGACATGACCACGGTCCTGGTATCCGGCGACGACTTCATCGCCCCCGAGCTCTTCTCCGCCGCCCTGAGCGAGAGCCTGCCCTCCGCCGGGCTGACCTTCCGCACGCTGCGCACCCGCTGGCCGAACGAACCCTTCGGGCCGGTGGGGGCCGACGGGCAGGGGAACGGCGGGGTCAAGGAGGCCAGCGGCACCGAGGAGCAGGTGCTGGAGGCGCTCGGCGACGCGAGTGTCGCCCTCACCCAGATGGCGCCCTTCACCGCCCGTGTCATCCGCGAGTCACCCGGCCTGAAGTTCATCGGCGTGGCCCGCGGCGGCCCGGTCAACGTGGACCTGGCCGCCGCCACCGCCGCCGGGATCCCCGTCACCCTCACACCCGGCCGCAACGCCGCCGCGGCCGCCGAATTCGCCGTCGGCCTGATCCTCGCCGCCATGCGCCGCATCACCCAGGCCGACGCGGCCCTCAAGGAGGGCACCTGGCGTGGTGACTACTACGCCTACGAGAACGCGGGTCTTGAGCTCGACGGCGCCACCGTCGGGCTCGTCGGGTACGGGGCCATCGGCTCGATCGTGGCCCGCGTGCTGCGTGCCTTCGGCGCACACGTCCTCGTCTCCGACCCGTACGCGGACCAGGCGCGGGCATACGCCGACGGTGTCGAGCTCACCGCCCTGGAGGACCTGCTGCGGCGCAGCTCCGTGGTGAGCCTGCACGCCCGGGTCACCCCCGAGACCCGGCATCTGCTGAACGCCGACAACCTCGCGCTGCTGCCCGAGGGTGCCGTCCTCGTCAACTCGGCCCGCGGCGAGCTGCTCGACTACGCGCCGCTGCCCGGGCTGCTGGAGTCCGGCCGGCTCGGCGCGCTCGCCCTCGACGTCTACGACATCGAGCCGCCCCCGGCCGACTGGCCGCTGCACAAGGCCCCCAACGTCATCACCACACCCCACCTGGCGGGCGCCACCCGGCAGACCGCCGACCGGGCCGCCCTGATCACCGCCGGCGAGGCCGCCCGCTTCCTGCGAGGCGAACCGCTGCGGCACGTGGCCAATCCGGAGGTGCTGACCGGGAGTCGGCCATGATCGTCGGAGTCGACATCGGCACCTCGGTCACCAAGGCCCAGCTGATCTCCCGCGACGGCCGGACCACCCCCGCGCACGAGGCCCGCAGCACCGTCTACACCCTGCCCGGACACCGCGTCGAGCAGGACCTGGACGACGTCGTGGGCACCGTGGAGACCGTCGTACGGGCGGCACTCGCCGACGCCGCGCAGCTGGGCGACGAACCGGCCGAGGCCCTGGCCCTCACCGGGCAGGGCGACGGCCTGTGGCTGCGCGACGCCACGGGCGCCTCCGTCGGCCGCGCGCTGTCCTGGATGGACGGCCGGGCCGCGGACCGGCTCGACCGGTGGACCGCCGACGGCACCCTGCACGCCCTGCACCGGCGCACCGGCGTCGGCCTCTTCCCCGGCTCCGCGGCACCCCTGTTGGCGCATCTGGCCGAGCACGAGCCGGAGCGGCTGGATGCGGCCGAGGTCGCCGGGTACTGCGTGGACGCCGTGGTGCAACGGCTGACCGGCGCCGTGACCGTCGATGTCTCCGACGCCTCGCAGCCGTTCCTCGACGTGGCCACCCGTACGTACGACGAGACCGCGCTCGAGCTGTGCGGGCTCTCCGCGTACCGCCGGCTGCTGCCGGATCCGGCGCCGCCCGGCACCCTGCACCGGCTGCTGCCCGACGCCGCCCGGCGGCTGGGCCTGCCCGCGGGGCTGCCGGTCTCCGCCGGCCCGTTCGACATCCCCGCCTGCGCCTTCGGCTCGGGAGTCGCCGAACCGGGGGAGGGCAACCTCATCATCGGCACCACCCTCGCCGCCCAGGTCCTGGACACCGAGCCGCGCCCGGCCCTCGCCGAGGACCCGGCCGGGATGGTGCTGGCCACCCCGTACGAGGGCCGGTTCCTGCGGGTCATGCCCGCCATGATCGGCACCGCGGGCCTGGACTGGCTGCTGAAGCTGCTCGATGTGAAGATCGAGGCGCTGGACGCGCTGCTCGTCCAGTCCCCGCCCGGCGCCGCGGGCGTCACCGCGCTGCCGTTCCTGTCCACCAGCGGCGAGCGCGCGCCCTTCGTCGACCCGCGGGCCCGTGGCCGGTTCGACGGCCTCTCCCCGCTGGCCGGCCGCGCCGACCTGGTACGGGCGCTGTGCGAGGCGGTCGCCTACTCGGCCCGGCACTGCATGGAAACCCTCGGCGTCACCCGCACCGTCACCGCCTGCGGCGGTGGCGCGCGCTCCGGGGAGTGGGCGCGCATCTTCGCCGGTGTCCTCGGCGGCGACCTGGAGGTCTGCGACGACGCCGTGGGCATCCGCGGCGCGGCCCATGTCGCCTGGCGCTCGCTGGGCACACCGGTCGACCCCGGCGCCTGGCGCGCCCGCCTCCGTACCGTCACCGCCGAGCGCGGGCTGATCGACCACTACACCGAGGGCTACGCCGCCTACCGCCAGACCCTCGACACCGCACGCGAAGGCTGGAGCACACGATGACCAGGCTCTTCAACGACCCCGCCCGGTTCACCGACGACATGATCACGGGCTTCGCCGCCGCCCATCCCGGGCACGTACGGGCCGTGCCCGGCGGTGTGGTGCGCGCCCGCCCCGCCCGCGCGGGCAAGGTGGCCGTGCTCACCGGCGGCGGCTCCGGCCACTACCCCGCCTTCTGCGGTGTCGTCGGCCCCGGATTCGCCGACGGGTCGGTCATCGGCGATGTCTTCACCTCTCCGTCGGCCGCCCGCGCCCGCTCGGTCGCCGAGGCGGCGGAGGCGGGCGGCGGTGTCCTCTTCCTCTTCGGCAACTACGCGGGGGACGTGATGAACTTCGGCCTCGCGGCACGGCAGTTGGAGGGCGACGGGATTCCCGCCCGCTGCTTCGCCGTCACCGATGACATCGCCTCCGCCCCCGCCGACCAGGCGGTGCGGCGGCGTGGCATCGCGGGTGGCTTCGTCGTCTTCAAGACCGCGTCGGCGGCGGCCGAGGAAGGCGCCTCCCTGGAGGAGGTCGTCCGCGTCGCCGAGCACACCAACGCCCGTACCCGCACGCTCGGAGTGGCCTTCGACGGCTGCACCCTGCCGGGCGCCGAAGCGCCCCTCTTCACCGTTCCCGAGGGCCGGTTGGGCCTCGGCCTCGGCATCCACGGCGAACCGGGGGTCAGCGAGGACACCCTGGGCACCGCGGAGGACCTGGCCCGCGCCCTGGTCACGGGGCTGCTCGCGGACCGGCCCGCCGGGGTGGGCGACGACGGGCGGGTCGCGGTCGTCCTCAA
>NZ_JAAAYH010000180.1:0-17053 GCF_018035285.1 Streptomyces sp. MK37H
GCCCGCGGCCCCAGGCGCGATGGCGGGGCCGCTCGCCGCCCGGGAGGGTCTCGTGGCTCTCGGGGGACATGCGGTTGCCGTTCTGGACATTGGTCCGGTGGATCAGCAGGGCGCCCACGGCGATCAGCGCGAGGATGACGACCACGGTGATCAGGGTCTCCATGGTGCTCACTCCCTGGGACCGGGGCCCACAGCTGGAGGGAATCCGGCCGGTTTGTGCGAAATACTCCTGGTGTCTATACGGTACCTCTGGCCGGAGGTGGCGTCGCTTCCCATGTGTCACGGCCCCGGCGCCCACGTACGCCGATACGGCGTCCGCACACGCCGAGCGCCCGCACCCGGCGTCGGGAACCGGGTGCGGGCGGTCAGGCCCTGATCCAGCGGATCAGTGGGTTCGGCGGGCTCAGTGGCTCTTGGCCAGCTGCTTCTCGAGCTTGGCCAGGCCATTGGCCCAGAGCTGGTTGACGCGGCTGATCTCGGCCTGGTTCGGCTGCGAGTTGGTGCAGGAGGTGCCGGGGCCGCCACCGGACATCAGCTCGCTGCACGGACCCTCGTAGTGGTCCGGCAGACCCAGCACATGGCCGGTCTCGTGCGCGGTGACCCGGGTCGAGTCGTACTCCTGGTTCTGGGCGTAGTCCAGGAAGACATAGCCGCTGCCGTGCCCGTCGGTGCTCGCGTACGAGCCCCGGGGGTCATTGCCCTCGCGGTAGGTGAAGTCCGCGTTGCTGCCCTCCTGGAGCTTCACGTTGCTCACCGCGGAGTTCCAGATCTGGGTGGAGCGGGCTATCACCGACTTGAAGGTCGGGGCCTGGCTCGCGTTGTAGGTCACGGTGACGGCCGCCGTCGCGCTGCGCGACTTCGCCCGCTTCTCCAGCGCCGACTTCATGACGGCCTTGATGAAGGCGTCGGTGTCGGCCCGCTCCTCGCCGCTCGCCGTGTAGGCGGCGGCCGCGGCACCGCGCTGGGCCGTGGAGTGGTCGGGCGTTGCCGCGGACGCGGGCATGGCGGACAGGGAGACCGCCAGGCCGAGGCCGATGGTCGCGGACAGCGCCAGCTTGGGGAGTGACATGTGGGGGGCTCCTCATCGTCCTCGGGCCCCGGTCGCCGTGTGGGGTGGCGGCCGGGGCCGTGGGATGAACTCTTGGCTGACGCAGAGTCTTGAGGAGAACCGGCCGTACGCGGAGATATCAACTGGTGATAGGACGAGGGCATATCCCCCGCCGGGACTCGGAAGCCAGCCGATGACCGGCGTTTGACACCCCGTTGACCCGTGTTTGACCACCGATTGATCGTTTCCGATATGGGTTGGCGGGATTTCAGAGTCTGGTGTGACGGACAAGTGCGCAGTTATGCTCCCGCCGTGGAGCTCGAGGTGAGGCACCTCCGTGCACTGTGCGCCATAGCCGACACCGGCAGCCTACGGAAGGCGGCGCGTCAACTGGGCATGACCCAGCCGTCCTTGACGACCCAGCTCCGGCGGATCGAGAACACCATCGGCGGCCGGCTGTTCTCGCGGGAGGTCACCGGCAGTCGGCCGACCCCCCTGGGGCGGTCCGTGCTGTGCCGCGCCCGGTCGATCGTGGCCGAGATGAACGCCCTCGTCGACGAGGTCCGGCTGGAGGCGGGGCAGACCGCCGACGCCCGGCTGCGCATCGGCAGCACGGGCAGCCGGGCCGTGGTCGGCTGGCTGCGCAGGCTCCGCGCCCGCTACCCGGACGCGGACACCACCATCCACATCGACGTCTCCGCCAACGCGCTGCTGCAGATGGTCGCCGCCAACCAGCTGGACGTCGCCTTCGTCCACGAGGTCGAGGGTGCGCCGCTGCGGGTGCCCGAGGGCGTGGAGCGCCGGGTGCTCGTGGAGCGGGAGCCGCAGTTCGTGGCGCTGGCCGAAACCCATCCGGCCGCCGCACGGCCCGTGGTGCGGCTCGCCGAGCTCGCCGCCGACCAGTGGATGGTGGACCCCAGCGTGGACGGCGAGGGCCCGGGGCTGCGCCGGGTGCTGGCCGCCGCGGGGCTCAATCCGAGGGTGGTGTACGGGGACTATCTGACCGCCGCCGACCTGGTCGCCTCGGGCGAGGTGGTCACCCCCTGCCAGCCCACCGCGCGGTCCCGCCAGGGCGTGGCGGTCCGCCCGCTGCACGGGGATCCGCTGACCGTCCGGCTGTTCCTGGCCTCACGGGCGGTCCCGGCGGCCCGTACCGGCGCCGACAGAGCCCCGGACCCTGCGGCCCGTACCGGTGCCACCGAACCCGCTCCGGACCCTGCGGCCCGTACCGGTGCCACCGAACCCGCCCCGGACACTGTGGCCCGTACCGGTGCCACCGAACCCGCCCCGGACCCGGTGTCCGGTATGCCCATCGACGTCGACGCCGCGGCGCCCGGTGCGCCCCTCGACGTGGACGCCCTCTTCGGCGATCTGGCGGACGCGTACTTCGAGATCGCCTGGGCGAGCGTCGTGTACCGCCAGTGGCTGGTCCGCAACGAGAGCCCGCTGCTGCGCCTCCAGGAGCCCCCGACCCGCGACGAGCTCGACATCCTGGGGCTCGCCGGGCCCGCCGAGGTCTCGTAGCCCCGAGGGGGTCGCGAGCGATGACTTTCGCTCCGCCGGGCGGTCCGAGTACACGGGACCGCACCGGACCGCCACGCCATGCGAGGAGCGAGCAGATGATCACCGAGCACGAACCGCAGACCGCGCTGGACACCCGTTTCAGCAGCCCGGACGCCACCGCCACCGCCTGGCCGGAGGGGCGTGAGCGGCTGGCGGCCGCGGAGCTCTACTGGCTCTCCACGGTCCGCCGGGACGGCCGCCCCCACGTCACCCCGGTCGTCGCCGTCTGGCTCGACGGCGCGCTCTGCTTCTGCACCGGCCCCACCGAGCAGAAGGCCCGCAACCTCGCGCACAATCCGCGCTGCGTCCTCACCACGGGTGCGGGCGTGCTGCGCGAGGGTCTTGACCTGGTGGTCGAGGGCGCGGCCGAGCCGGTGCGGGACGACGCCACGCTCCGGCGGATCGCCGCGGCGTACGTGGAGAAGTACGGCGAGGAGTGGACCTTCGAGGTGCGCGACGGCGCCGTCCACCACGCGAGCCATGAGGCCCTGGTCTTCCGGGTCGCCCCGGCCACGGCGTTCGGCTTCCGCAAGGGCGAGTACGGCCAGACGCGCTGGCGCTTCTGAGGTCCACGGAGGCCCCCGGGCCGTTCAGTCCAGTGGGTCCAGGTCGAGCAGCCCGCCGGGCAGCCCCACCGGAAGGGTCTGCTCCGACCAGATCGTCTTGCCCTCGGCGGTCTGGCGGCTTCCCCAGCGCTGGCTGAGCCGCGCGACCAGCAGCAGCCCGCGGCCGCCCTCGTCGAAGGTGCGGGCGCGGCGCATATGCGGGGCGGTGCTGGAGGAGTCGGTGACCTCGCAGATCAGCGAGTGGTCATGGATCAGCCGCAGCTGGATGGGCGGGACGGCGTGCCGGATGGCGTTGGTGACCAGTTCGCTGACGACCAGCTCGGTGGTGAAGACGGCCTCGTCGAGCCCCCATTCGGTCAGCCGCTGCGTCACGTTCCGGCGGGACCGCGCGACCCACGCCGGGTCGGCGGGCACGTCCCAGGTGGCCACGTGCGCCGCGTCCAGGGCGCGGGTGCGGGCGAGCAGCAGCGCGACGTCGTCCAGCACACCCTCGCCGGGGAGGAGCGTGCGCAGCACGGCGTCGCAGGTGCCGCTCAGGGAGCCGCAGGGGTGGGCGAGCGCGTCGGCCAGCAGCAGGCGCCCCTCGTCCACATCGCGGTCCCATTCGCCCATCAGCCCATTGGTGTAGAGGGCGAGCACGGCGTCCTCGGGCAGCTCGGTCTCCATCGCCTCGAAGGGCAGCCCGCCGACCCCGAGCGGCGGTCCGGGCGGCACCGGCAGGAACTCCACGGAGCCGTCGGGCCTGGCCAGCGCCGGGGCGGGGTGCCCGGCCGCGGCCAGCGAGCAGCGGTGCGAGACCGGGTCGTAGACCGCGTACAGACAGGTGGCCCCCACATCCCCGGTGGCCTCCTCGGCCCCGGTCTCCGCGGCCAGATGGATCACCAGGTCGTCGAGGTGGGTGAGCAGCTCGTCCGGCGGCAGATCGACGTCGGCGAGGGTACGGACCGCCGTCCGCAGCCGGCCCATGGTGGCCGACGCCTGGATGCCGTGGCCGACCACATCGCCCACGACCAGCGCGACCCGCGCCCCGGAGAGCGGGATGACGTCGAACCAGTCCCCGCCCGCCCCCGCGTACGGGCCCGCGGGCAGATAGCGGGAGGCGACCTCGACGGCCGGCGGCTGGGGCAGGGTCCGCGGCAGCAGGCTGCGCTGCAGGGCCAGGGCGGTGTTGCGCTCCCGGGTGAAGCGGCGGGCGTTGTCCACACAGACGGCGGCCCGGGTGGTGATCTCCTCGGCCAGCACCACATCGTCCTGGGTGAACGCCTCGGGGGTGCGGTGGCGGGCGAACACGGCCACCCCGAGCGTCGTCCCCCGCGCCCGGATCGGCACCGACATGATCGAGTGGACGCCGAACCGCCGGATCGTCTCGGCGCGCTCGGGCTTCAGCGCACCCCACTCGGCGATCGAGGAGTCGGCGGACGTGTGGATGATGGGATGCCCCGCCACCAGGCATTCGGCCATCGGCGAGACCTTCGGGTAGGTGTCCACCCTCCCCACCGGCACCACGGCTTCGGGGCATCCCTCGTAGATGGACTGCCGGGCGGCGCGGCGCAGCGCGACCGGGTCGGTGAGCGGCCCGGACGGCAGCTCCTCCTCCTGGGTCAGCCGGTCCAGCAGGTCGATGCTGGTGTAGTCGGCCAGCCGCGGTACGCAGACGTCGGCGAGCTCCTGCGCGGTGTGGTCGATGTCGAGGGTGGAGCCGATCCGTTCGCTGGCGGCGCTCAGCAGCAGCAGCCGCTGTCGGGCCAGATACTGATCGGTGATGTCGTGCGCCGCCATGCAGACCGCGTACACCCGCCCGTCCCTCGCCTGCAGCGGGGCGAACCGGGCCGACCAGGCCTGCTCCTTGATCTCGTCGCTTCCGACGCGCAGATACGTCTCCACTTCGCGCGGCTCGCCGGTGGTCAGCACATGGCGCATGGCCGCTTCGAGCTGTTCGCTCTGGAGCTTGCCCTTGATCTCCGACAGCCGCAGACCGCGGATCTCGGCTTCGGGGAGGCCGGTGACGCGGGCCATCTCGGCGTTCACCGTGCGCAGCCGCATATCGGCGTCGTAGATCGCCATCGGGCAGGGCGACTGGGTGTAGGCCCATTGCATCAGTGCGTCGTTCCACGACTCGGGGGGCTGCTCCGCGCGGGGTGCCGCGGTCACCAGCAGCCAGTCGCCCTCCGGCCGTCTGCGGTGCGCCAGCAGCGGTACGGGGACCTCGCGGCCGTCCCGGTGGCGCAGCGCCACGGTCCCGTGCCACCGGGTCAGCCGGGTGCGGGCATGGCGGGCCTCGGCGCCCGTCGCGCGGCCCGGATCGGCCAGCAGCTCGGCGGCGGGCCGCCCCACGACATCGGGGGACGGATGCCCGAGCAGTCGACGGGCGCCCTCGTTCCAGCTGGTCAGCGTCCCATCATCGCTGACGGTGGCTCGTGCCGTATCGGCTTCGTCGAAGCCGCCCCGCTCCCGCGCGGAGCCGCTGTCGTGGCGCTTCATCCTCGCCATCCCTCCGGGGGCGGCACCGGGTCCGTCCACCAGGGCTCCCTTCCAGCCTGGTCCACTCCGGTCCGGGCATCAACCACAGCCCGGAGCCCGGAGCGGACGCCCTGGGGAGCGCGCGGGTCAGACCACCGCGGGCCGCGCGGGCCGCAGATGCCGCCCGGCCCACTCGGCGAAGCCGGTGAGCGGGAGGCCGAGGGCCCGCGCGAACTCGGGGCGGGCGGGCTGGCCGACCGCGTTCAGCCACCCGTGCCCGAGGCCCCACTGCGGCATCCCGGCGGCGAGCGCCTCGTCCACGGTCATCGACGGGGCGGTCAGCTCGGTGCCCGTGACCTCGGAGAGGACCTCGGCGACCCGGGTCATGGTCATGTGGTCGCCCGCCAGTTCCAGCTCGACCTCGTGGAACCGCTCGGGCTCGGCGATGGCCGCGGCGGCCGCCGTGCCGATGTCGGCGACGGCGATGAGGGAGAGCTCGGTGCCGGGCTCGAGGATGGTGGCCAGGCCGCCCTCGGGGCCGTTCGGGAGCAGGGACAGGAAGTTCTCCATGAAGAAGGCGGGCTTGAGGATCGTCCAGTGGCGGAAACCCGCCTCCCGGACCCGGTCCTGGAGGCCGCTCTTGGTCGCGAAGTAGTGCTCGAGCGCCGCCCAGCGGCCCTCCGCCCAGCCGGGCGCGGTGTGGTGCTGCCCGGCCCCGGAGACGGAGGTGTGCACGAACTGCGTCACCCCCGCGTCCCGCGCGGCCTCGATCAGATTGCGCCCCTGGATCCACTCGGAGTCGCCCTGGAGATCGTTCATATCGGGCATCTGGATCGAGAAGACGGCACGCGCTCCTTCGGCGGCCCGCCGCACCGAGTCGAGGTCGAGCAGATCGCCGGTGACCAGCTCGGCGCCGAGCGCCGCCACGGCCTTGGCCCGCTCACCGGCCGGATCACGGACCAGGGCCCGCACGGGAACGCCCGCCGAGAGCAGGGCGCGGGCGGTGGCGCCGCCCTGCTGTCCGGTGGCACCGGTGACGAGGACGGGGGCGGACGTCGGGGATTCCACGGTCATGCTGCTGCTCCTCGGGCAGAGAGGTATCGACTCATCGACAAGTCGACTGGAAACGCTAAACGGCGGGCCCCGCCACTTACGTCTCGGTACGATACGGAGGGCCCCGCCACTTAGCAACCCGGAGGTGACGCCATGCCCGCCCAGCGCGCGGACGCCCGGCGCAACTACGCGCGCATCCTCGCCGTCGCCGAGGAGGAGGTCGCCACGCACGGCGCCGACGCCTCCCTGGAGCAGATCGCCCGCACCGCCGGAGTCGGCTCGGCCACCGTGCGCCGCCACTTCCCCACCCGGCGCGCCCTGCTGGAAGCGGTCTTCCGCGAGCGCATCGAAACCCTGGCCACCCGCGCCCGCGAGCTCGCGGAGGCGGACGACGTACGGGCCGCACTGCTGGACTGGCTGGGCGCGCTCACCGTCTACTCCGCCACGGTCCAGGGCCTGGCCACCGCGCTCCTACGGGACGGGGAGCTCGACCCGGAGCACGCGAACCCCTGCGTGAACACCCTCGCCGAGGCGGGCGAGCCCCTGCTGCGGCGAGCCGAGCGGGCCGGGGCGGTGGCCCCCGGCGTGACCCCGGTCGACCTGGTCACCCTGATCGCCGGCATCGCCCTGACCACCCAGCACCACCCCGACCCCGCCACCGAGGCGACCCGGCTGCTGCACCTGACCGTGGCGGGCATCAGCCCGCGGGGGTGAGGGACTGGGCGTCAACCCCGCCGCCCGGCGAGGATGTTCAAGACAAACCGGAAAGGTTCACGACAAAGAAGACCGCACCCGGGCCACTCGGGGCGGCTCGGGTGCGGTCCGGTGGTGCTGAGGAAGGGCGGGGTCAGCCCTTCTTGGTCTCCCAGAAGATCTTGTCGATCTGGGCGATGTAGTCCAGGGCCTTCTGCCCGGTGGCCGGGTCGGTCGAGCCCTTGGCCGTGCTCAGCGCCTTGAGGGTGTCGTTGACCAGCTGGTGCAGCTCGGGGTACTTCTCAAAGTGCGGGGGCTTGAAGTAGTCGCTCCACAGCACCGAGACGTGGTGCTTGGCGAGCTCCGCGCGCTCCTCCTTGATGGTGGTGGCACGGGCGCGGAAGTGCGGGTCCTCGTTGGCCTGGTACTTCTCCTGGATGGCCTTGACGGACTCGGCTTCGATGCGGGCCTGGGCCGGGTCGTACACACCGCAGGGCAGGTCGCAGTGGGCGCTGACCTGAACCTTGGGAGCGAACAGGCGGGAGAGCATAGAGCTGTCCTTCCATTCGTGATCGTCTTCTCAGGTGCGAGATTACTCCGTGGGGGAAGCCTTTTCTCGGGTGCCCCGGGGGGCTTAGGTCAAAAGTCCAGTGCAAGGCTGGGATGCCTGGGATCGTGATGGGGGCAGGGTGAGGACCGGAGGTGCCGTGATGCGGGAGCAGCAGGGCGATCGCGGGCAGGAGTCGGACCGCGACCAGCGCGGGCTGCTGCGGATCGGGCTCGCGGAGGTGTACAACCCGTCGATGCAGCCGACGCTGTACCCCGGCGACCAGTTGGTGGTGCGCTACGGCGCGCCCGTACGGCCGGGGGACGTGGTGGTTCTGCGCCATCCGTTCCGGCAGGATCTGCTGATCGTCAAGCGTGTGGTGGAGCGGCGCGAGGGCGGCTGGTGGGTCAAGGGCGACAACCCGTACGTGGAGAACGACAGCCGGGAGTTCGGCGTCGTGCCGGACGAGCTGGTGGTGGCCCGGGCCTGGGTGCGGCTGCGGCCGCTGCACGGCGCCGGGCGCGGTGGTCAGCGGTCGATGGCCGGGCTGGTCTCCTGGGCGGTGTCCGCCGTACGGCCCGTGGGTTCGCGGTCCTGGCGGCGGCTGCGCTCGGCACCGGCCGTCCGCTCGGCGTCCAGGCGTTTGCGGGCGCGGTAGGCGGCCACATTGGCGCGGGTGGCGCAGCGGTCGGAGCAGTAGCGCCGGGAACGATTTGTCGATGTGTCGAGATAGGCGTTGCGGCAGGGTGACGCCTCACAGACGCCCAGCCGGTCGGCGCCCAGTTCGGTGAGGTGGAAGGCCAGCCCCATCGAGGCGGTCGCGGCATAGCCGGCGCCCGCGTTGGCGGCGTAGTCCGCGATGTGCATATGCCACTTGGGGCGGCCGTCCTCGTCGCGGGTCTCATGGCCGGAGATCTGCGGACTCACCGGGAACTCGATGAGCAGCGCGTTCAGCAGGTCCACCGCCAGCACCTCGTCGCCGCCCGCCGCCGCCTCGAAGACCGCGCGCAGCCGGGCCCTGACCGACCTCAGCCGGGTGACATCCGCGTCGGTCGTCCGCCGGGCCGCCTGCTGGCTCTCCCCGAAGAGCGCCCGTACGGCCTCCACCGAGGTCAGGGTGTCGGTGCCGCGGCTCGGCTCCTCGCTGTTGACCAGGCGCACGGCGAGATCCGAGTAATAAGCCAGTTCCACTTGTGGTCCTTACGAACGGCGGTCTAGGGTCACATCAGGTCAGGTAAGAGGCGTTCTGCCTACGAGGGTATTACGGGCGGCTGCGCCGAGACGATGACGCATGGCTTGGAGGGGGCTCGATGACGGACACCGTCGCCGTGGCGGACTGGCAGGCGTGGCAGCGGAGCTGGGACCGGCAGCAGGAGTGGTACCTCCCCGATCGTGAGGAACGGTTCCGGGTGATGCTCGACACGGTCGAGGCCGTCGTCGGCCCGGAGCCCCGGATCCTCGACCTGGCGTGTGGCACGGGCAGTATCTCGGACCGGGCGCTGCGCCGGTTCCCGGGCGCCACCAGCACCGGTGTCGACCTCGACCCGGCGCTGCTGACGATCGCCCGCGGCCACTTCGCGGCCGAGCCGCGCGCCGCGTTCGTGACCGCCGACCTGCGCGACCCCGGCTGGACCGAGCGGCTGCCGCACCGTGCGTACGACGCCGTCCTGACCGCCACGGCGCTCCACTGGCTGGGCTCGGACGAACTGCGGGTGCTGTACGGGCGGATCGCGGGCGTGGTGCGCGAGGGCGGGGTGTTCCTCAACGCCGACCACATGCCCGATCCGGCCACGCCCCGGCTCAACGCCGCCGACCACGCGTACCAGGAGGCGCGGCGGGCGCGGGCCAAGGCCGAGTCCACCCAGGACTGGGTGGCCTGGTGGCAGACCGCCGCGCGGGACGAGGCGCTGGCGGGGCCGGTGGCCGAGCGGTTCACGATCTTCGGCAATCCGGCCGACGGGCCGGACCACGCGAACGGCGTGGCCGAGGCGTTCCAGCCGGTCGCCTGGCATGCGGACACGCTGCGCGCGGTGGGCTTCGGGGAGGCGCGGGCCGTCTGGTGCTCGCCCTCGGACGCGATGGTGCTCGGGCTGAAGTGACCGCCCTCGCGGCGGACAGGCGCCGCGAGGGCGGTACGGGCCGGTGCCCGTACCGCCCTCGCGCATGTGCGGCGCCTAAGCGCTCCGCTGGAAGTGCCCTGACCTGCCGTCGATCGTCCGCGGCGCCGTCGTGGCTGGTCGCGCCCGCGCGGCGGAGCCGCAGATCGACACGGCCCCGCGCCCCTTCGGGGCGCCACCGAACCCCAGCCGAATTCCGCCGATCCGGTTAGAGCACCTTGGACAGGAACGACTTCGTCCGCTCGTGCCGCGGATTGGTCAGCACCTCCCGGGGGTGCCCGGACTCCACCACCACGCCGTCGTCCATGAAGACGACCGAGTCCCCGACCTCGCGCGCGAAGCCCATCTCATGCGTCACGACGATCATCGTCATGCCGTCCTCCGCGAGCCCGCGCATCACATCGAGCACATCGCCGACCAGCTCCGGGTCGAGCGCCGAGGTGGGCTCGTCGAAGAGCATCAGCTTCGGCTCCATCGCCAGCGCCCGCGCGATCGCCACGCGCTGCTGCTGGCCGCCGGAGAGCTGGGAGGGGTAGTTGGCCGCCTTGTCGGCGAGGCCCACCCGGTCCAGCAGCTTCAGCGCGCGCTCCCGCGCCACCGCCTTGGACTCCCGCTT
The DNA here is from genome assembly GCF_018035285.1 of Streptomyces sp. MK37H. Lineage (NCBI taxonomy): Bacteria > Bacillati > Actinomycetota > Actinomycetes > Kitasatosporales > Streptomycetaceae > Streptomyces > Streptomyces sp. MK37H. The sequence continues at coordinate 10,664 of NZ_JAAAYH010000180.1, forward strand.
GACCTGGACCGGCGCCTCGATCACGTTCTCCAGCGCGGTCATGTGCGGGAAGAGGTTGAAGCGCTGGAAGACCATCCCGATGTCGCGCCGCTTCTCGGCGACCTCGCGGTCCTTGAGCTCGTAGAGCTTGTCGCCCTTCTGGCGGTAGCCGACCAGATCGCCGTCCACGTACAGCCGCCCGGAGTTGATCTTCTCCAGGTGGTTGATACAGCGCAGGAAGGTGGACTTGCCGGAGCCGGACGGGCCGATCAGGCAGAACACCTCGCGCGGGGCGACCTCGAGGTCGATGCCCTTGAGGACCTGAACCGGGCCGAAGGACTTGTGGACGCCCTCGGCCTTCACCATGGCGGTCATGCGCCGACACCTCCGGAGCGGTTGCTGAAGGAGAGCAGATTGGCCCGGACCCGCTGCAGCGGGGTGGCCGGCAGGCTACGGCTCGAGCCGCGCGCGTAGTACCGCTCCAGGTAGTACTGGCCGACGCTGAGTACGGAGGTGAGGATCAGGTACCAGGCGGCCGCGAGGAAGAGCATCTCCGCCGTGGCGCCGGAGTTCTGCCCGACCTCGGAGGTGGCCTGGAGCAGGTCCCAGTACTGCACCGCGATCACCAGCGAGGTGGTCTTGAGCATATTGATGAACTCGTTGCCGGTCGGCGGCACGATCACCCGCATCGCCTGCGGCAGCACCACCCGGCGCAGCGTCTTGGCGTGGCTCATGCCGAGCGCCTGGGCGGCCTCGGACTGACCCTCGTCGACCGACTGGAGGCCCGCCCGGCAGATCTCGGCCATGTACGCGGCCTCGTTCAGGCCCAGGCCCAGCAGGGCGGCCAGGAACGGGGTCATGAAGTCCGACCACTCGTCCTTGTAGATCGGCATGATGTTGATGTAGTCGAACACCAGGCCGAGGTTGAACCAGACCAGCAGCTGCACATAGACCGGGGTGCCGCGGAAGAACCAGATGTAGCCCCAGGCGATGGAGGCGGTCACCGGGTTCTTCGACAGCCGCATCACCGCGAGGATGATGCCGAGGGTCACGCCGAGCACCATCGAGAGGATGGTGATCCAGACGGTGTTGCGAACGCCCCTGAGGACCTCGCCGTCGAAGAAGTAGTCCGGGATGGCGTTCCAGTTGACGTCACCGCGGGCGAAGGCGGAGATCAGCAGGACGATCAGGGCGATGGCGATGATCGCGGCGACCCAGCGGCCGTAGTGCCGCACCGGGATGGCCTTGATGTTCTCCGGCGCCGGCGGCGGGGCGTCGACCGGACCCGCCTTTTCGATCTTAGTAGTCACGGATGGTGCCTTTCAGCGCGAGCGCGGACGGGGGAGGGCCGGATCACTTGCCGCCGTTGATGATGGCCTTGGTGACCGCGCCGTCCTTGACGCCCCACTTCGCGATGATCTTGTCGTATTCGCCGTTCGCGATGATCAGGGCGAGGGCCTGCTTGAGGGCATCGCGCAGCTGAGTGTTCTTCTTGGCGACGGCGATGCCGTACGGGGCCGCCTCCACCTGATCGCCGACGAGCTCGAAGTCCTTGCCGCCGCCGGAGGTCTTCACCGCGTACGCGGCGACCGGGAAGTCGCTGGAGCCGGCGACGGCGCCACCGCCGCGCAGCCGGGTCTGGGCCTCGGTGTCATTGCCGAACGCCTCGATCGAGATCTTGCCCTTCTTGTTCTTCAGGCAGGTCTTCGACTGGGACTTGGCCAGGTCGTGGGAGACGGTGCCGCGCTGCACGACGATCTTCTTGCCGCACAGGTCGTCCCAGGTCTTGATCCCCTTGGTGTCGCCCTTCTTGGTGTAGATCGAGACACCCGCGGTGAAGTAGTCGACGAAGTCGACGCCCTCGCCCGCCTTCTTGCCGGTGTCCGGGTCGACACCCTCCTGGCGGCCCTTGTTGTCGGTCATGGCCGACATGGCGATGTCGTAGCGCTTGGAGCGCAGACCCGAGAGCAGGGTGTCGAAGGTGCCGTTGTTGAACTCGAACTTCACCCCGAGCTGCTTGCCGAGCGCGTCGGCGATGTCCGGGTCGATGCCCATGACCTCGCCGTTCTTCTTGAACTCGACCGGCGGGTAGTTGATGTCCGAGCCCACCTTGATCACCTTGGAGCTCTGGATCTCCTTGGGCAGCTGGTTGAACAGCGGGGCGGAGTTGCTGTTGGATCCGCCCGTGGCCTTGTCGGTCTGATCGCCGCAGCCCGTCAGCAGCAGGGCGCCTACCACCGCTATCGCGCCTACGGAGGCCATCCGGGACTTCAGGGTGGCCCCACGGGGCGTGAAGCTGGCGGTCATGCTGGTTCCTCCGGGAGGGTGAGGGGGCGAGATCTGGGGAACACGTTTGTGGGTGTCGCGATCTCGTGTGATTGGGGCATCTTGCCATCGGACGAGCCCGTACGGGCCGCTGGCCATGTCAAAATCGGATAACGGGCGATCCCCGTGGTGCACAACCGGACAGCGGTACCGGCCGGACAGCGGCGGCCGGTGACGCGGGGCAGGCTCATGATCACGCGGAGAACAGCGCGTGACGGCGCCATGGACTTTCCCTAGAGCATCGCCCGCCTTCAGGCGCAATGCCTGGTTTTCCGGCGTCATGGCACCAGAACTCGTTCGTCCCTCGACGCGCGCTTCAGGTAGAACAGACGGCTACACCCCTCACCCGGGGCTCAGGGCGCGTGTGCGACGCGCCCGGCGTTCGTACCCACACCCATGCGGTGGTCATCCGCTGAATGGGACGACGCGGTGCCCGCCCGCTCCGAACCTGGGGCGGATACCCTCGACAGAAAAACGACAAAGGGGTCAAAACAGTGGCAGCGGAGATGGTCAATCCTCGCAGCGACAGCACAAGCGGCAGCGGCGAAGGAGCCGAGGGCGTGACCGACGGGGAGCCCTTCGATCCGGCGTTCGTCCTGCACCGCGGCGGCAAGATGGCCGTCCAGGCGACCGTGCCCGTGCGCGACCGGGACGATCTGTCCCTCGCGTACACACCGGGCGTGGCCAAGGTGTGCAGCGCGATCGCCGAGCAGCCCGAGCTCGTCCATGACTACACCTGGAAGTCCCAGGTCGTCGCCGTGGTGACGGACGGCAGCGCGGTGCTGGGGCTCGGCGACATCGGCCCGGAGGCGTCCCTTCCGGTGATGGAGGGCAAGGCGATCCTCTTCAAGCAGTTCGGCGGTGTGGACGCGGTGCCGATCGCGCTCGACTGCCGGGACGTGGACGAGATCGTGGAGACCGTCGCCCGGTTCGCGCCCTCGTTCGGCGGCGTCAATCTGGAGGACATCTCCGCGCCCCGCTGCTTCGAGATCGAGCGCAAGCTCCAGGAGCGGGTCGACATCCCGATCTTCCACGACGACCAGCACGGCACGGCGGTGGTCACCCTCGCCGCGCTGCGCAACGCCGCCAGGCTGACGAACCGCGCGCTGGGTCAGCTGCGCGCCGTCATCTCCGGGGCGGGCGCCGCCGGTGTGGCCATCGCCCGGATCCTCACCGAGGCGGGCATCGGCGATGTCGCGGTGTGCGACCGCAAGGGCGTCGTCTCGCCGGACCGCGAGGACCTCACCGACGTCAAGCGCGAGCTGGCCGGCTTCACCAACAAGGCCGGGCTCACCGGGTCCCTGGAGGCCGCGCTGGACGGCGCCGACGTCTTCATCGGCGTCAGCGGCGGCACGGTGCCGGAGGACGCGGTGGCCAAGATGGCGCCGGACGCCTTCATCTTCGCGATGGCCAACCCCAACCCGGAGATCCACCCGGACGTCGCCCACCGGTACGCGTCCGTGGTCGCCACCGGGCGCAGCGACTTCCCGAACCAGATCAACAACGTCCTCGCCTTCCCCGGCATCTTCGCGGGCGCCCTCCAGGTCCGGGCCTCCCGGATCACCGAGGGCATGAAGCTCGCGGCCGCCGAGGCGCTGGCCGCCGTGGTGGCCGACGAGCTGAGCGCGGACAAGGTCATCCCCTCGCCGTTCGACGAGCGGGTCGCCCCCGCCGTGACCGCGGCCGTCGCCGCGGCCGCCCGCGCGGAGGGCGTCGCCCGCCGCTGACGCCCCGCCAGGGGCCCGGGTGGCGGCTACGCGCCCGGGTGACTCGTGCGGGCCCAGGTGACGTCACGGGCCAGGTGCTTTACGGGCCAGGTGTTTTACGGGCCACGTGCCTTCTTTACGGGCCGGGCCGCCCCTCAGCCGGAGGGGCGGCCCGGCCCGTGCGCTGTCCGGCGGGCGAGCGGGGTCACACCGTGGTGCGGTTCCGTGGGGTCGCCCCGCGGCCTAAGGTCGGGATCATGTTCGCTGCCTATGCCGCACGTATCGACCGTGACCAGCCGCTGAGCGGCCTCGAACTGGGGGAGCGCCCCGAGCCGGCGGCCCGGCCCGGCTGGACCACCGTGAACGTCAAGGCCGCCTCGCTCAACCACCACGACCTGTGGTCGCTGCGCGGCGTGGGCCTCGGCGAGGAGTCGCTCCCGATGATCCTCGGCTGCGACGCGGCCGGGATCGACGAGGACGGCAACGAGGTCGTCCTCCACTCCGTCATCGGCCAGAGCGGACACGGCGTCGGCCCGAAGGAGCCCCGCTCCATCCTCACCGAGCGCTACCAGGGCACCTTCGCCGAGAAGGTGACCGTCCCCAGCTGGAATGTGCTGCCCAAGCCCAAGGAACTCTCCTTCGAGGAGGCCGCCTGCCTGCCCACGGCCTGGCTGACCGCGTACCGCATGCTGTTCACCAACGCGGGGGTGCGCCCCGGCGACAGCGTCCTGGTCCAGGGCGCCGGCGGCGGTGTGGCCACCGCCGCGATCGTGCTGGGCGCGGCCGCCGGGCTGCGGGTGCTGGCCACCAGCCGTGACGAGGCCAAGCGGGCCCGCGCCGTCGAGCTGGGCGCCGAGGGCGCGTACGAGCCGGGGGAGCGGCTGCCGCGCCGGGTGGACGCGGTGATCGAGACGGTGGGCGCCGCGACCTGGTCGCATTCGGTGAAGTCCCTCAAGCCCGGCGGCACCCTGGTGATCTCGGGCGCCACCAGCGGCCCCAACCCGAAGGCCGCCGAGCTCAACCGGATCTTCTTCCTGGAGCTGAAGGTCGTCGGCTCCACGATGGGCGGGAAGGACGAGCTGGAGGACCTGCTGAGCTTCTGCGCCGCGCGCGGGGTACGGCCGGTGATCGATTCGGTGCTGCCGCTGGACCGGGCCCGTGAGGGGTTCGAGAAGATGGCGGGCGGCGATCTCTTCGGCAAGGTCGTGCTGACGGTCTGAATATCGCGGCGGCATATCCCCGGCCGTTGTGCGGGTCCCCGGCCGTTGTGCGGGCCGGGGATTCGCGGAGTAAGCGGAGTAAACGGAGTTATACGCGGCGGCCGCCGGCCCTCGCGCCCCGGGAATTCCCGGAATTCCGTTACGACGCCGACGGCCGTACGAAGCTCCGCCGGAAGCGATAGGAGCGGGACGAGGCACCCACCAGAGCGGGGAAGTCGCGCACCCGGTCCCAGGCGGACGAGCCGCCGTCGCGCGGCCCGCCGGCCGCCAGGGCCGCCTCGTACGCCTCCACGTCGGTCCAGCGGGCGTAGTTGAGCACCCGGGCGCGGTCGGTGGACAGATGGCGCTCGCCGTCGGCGATCAGATGGAAGTCGGCGGAGAGCAGGCCCGGGTCGGGCTCGCTCTCCAGGGCCTCGATGACCAGGTCGACCCAGGACCGGCGGACCTGGGGATCGGGGTCGTTGAAGTCGATCTCGACCACGACGAACAGCCCGGGGTCCGTCGTGGCGTCCTGTGCGGCGGCCGGTGCCTGGAAGCTCCGGTAGTGGCGGTAGTACGCGAGACCGAGCCGCTTGATGTCCGGGACCGCGCTGTCGATCGCGTCATTGCGCTGCTGGCGCTGGGTCCGGAAGAAGGCGTGGTACGCGGCCTCGTCGGCCCACTGGGAGTGGTGCATCAGCGTATCGCCGTCCGTGCCCGCGTAGAGGTTGTAGGAGAGCAGCTCGGGCGTCGGCCAGGGGCGGCTGTCCCAGGCGGCGGCGATGGCGTCGACCGTGGCCCGCTGGCGTTCCGGTGTGCCGACGCTCCAGGTGCTGAACAGCGCGGCGCCCACATCGGGCCGGGTGAGATCGGGCAGCGGTCCGGGGCTGGTCGGGGCGGACATGGCGGTCTCCTCGCGGTTGGGGACGTCGGAACGCCGAGCAAGCCGGGGGAGAGGGCATTGGGACCGGAGAGGCGCTCCCCCGTGGTGCGCCCCTCCGACCCCGATCCTGAAACTTCAACCGCGGTTCAAGTCAAGCGGCCAGGGGCGCGGGGCCGTATCGATATGCGGCTCCGCCGCGGACGATCGACGGCAGGTCGGGGCACTTCCGGCGGAGCGCTTACGGGGGTGTCCGGCGGGTCTTTCCCCCTTCCCGCCCCTTCCCGAAACCGGGGCTTGG